>JAYTZV010000355.1:0-3045 GCA_043741695.1 Burkholderiales bacterium | reverse complement strand
CAAGCGACGCCCTTTTGCAGCAGGTTTTATCAACGCCGGTGGCTCGTTCGGGCAATTTGTGTTTGCGCCGCTGATGCAAGCCATTATTGCTTCGGCTGGATGGGTCACCGCCATGTTGACAATGGCCGCGACCACCCTGTTGACGATCCCGTTGGCCTTGCCTTTGCGGCAACCAGTTACCAGCAATGCTGCAAAGGCAGTGGCTGCGGCGGGTCAAATCACGCTGGGCGAACAGGTCCGGCTGGCAATCAAAGATAAAAGCTATCTCTGTTTGCATGCGGGGTTTTTTACCTGCGGATTCCACATCGCTTTTTTGGTGACCCACCTGCCGGGCGAGGTGGCACTATGCAGCTTGTCTGCCGCCGTGTCGGCGACCTCGCTCGCATTGATCGGCTTATTTAATATCATCGGCAGCTTGAGCGCCGGTGCGCTCGGCACGCGGATGCGGATGAAATATCTGCTGCTGGGAATGTACGCCAGCCGCGCGCTCATCATCAGTCTGTATTTGGCTGCACCAAAAACTGCACTGACTTTTTATATATTCGCCGCAGCCCTCGGCCTGACCTGGCTGGCGACAGTGCCGCCGACTGCGGGCCTGGTCGGTAAATTGTTCGGAACGCGTTATCTGGCCACGCTGTTCGGTCTGACTCTGCTGTCCCATCAGATCGGCGGATTTTTCGGCGCGTGGCTGGGTGGAATTGCAATGGCACGCTTTGGCAATTACAACTGGATGTGGTACGCCGATATTGTGCTGGCGCTGGCTGCCGCGTTGATCAATTTACCGATCAAGGAGTCGCCGGTGGGTGCGACTGCCGCGGCGTAGGATACAAATGCGTACTGCGCGTCATCCGCGCAGCACGTCGTCAAGTCAACACCGAAAAAAACGCCGGAGAGTCATCTGCGTTATTTGGTCACGGGAGGAACAGCCACCTCGGTTGCCACTTCCGGTAACGTCGCAAGGATCTGTACCTCGACGCGCCGGTTGCGCAAGCGCCCTTCCGCCGTCTCGTTGCTGCTAACCGGGCGATTCGCACCGTGCCCGATCGCAGTCAGGCGATTTTCAGCAATGCCATTTTCAGCAAACAGTCGCGCCACACTGCTGGCACGCACGCTGGAGAGTTCCCAATTCGATGGAAACGACGTCGTGCTAATCGGTGCATCATCCGTAAAGCCTTCAACCTGAATCGCATGCGCGTCTTTTTGTAACACCTTGGCGATCGCCGTAAGCGCGACGCCCGACTCTTTGGTCAATAACGCTTCGCCGGATGCAAACAACACGCTCGCATTGATTTCAATATTCACACCACGACTGGTTTGTGTAACACGCACTTTGCCCGAATTGATCAGCGGCGACAGCACATTCAAGATGTCGCGCGCAATCGTCGTCATCGCCTCTTTTTCGCGTCGCATGGTCTCGATGCGATGACGCTCGTTGAGACTTTGTCTGCGCACACGCAAGCTCGATGGCTCGTCACCTTTGATCAGCGGCGCAGTCAACGCAGGCGCATTACCAAACGCGGTGCCCAATGAATTTGACAGCACACGATATTTGCCTTCGTTGACCGACGAGATCGCATACATCACCACAAAAAAAGCAAACAGCAAGGTAATGAAATCGGCATACGAAATTAGCCAGCGGTCGTGGCTTGGCTCGTCCTCCTCAGCGCGCTTGCGTCGGCGAGAAGTACGACCAGGCTGACCACGAAAATTGCTCATCGCCGGACTAGCGTTCGTAGGCCATCATCCGCTCCTCGATCGAGAGTGGATTATCACCAGCAGCGATGCAGCAGAACGCATCGGCCAGCATATCGAGTCGACTGATTTCATTGTTCAGCGCCAGTTTGAGTTTGCCGCCAATTGGCAAAAACAGCAGGTTCGCCAGGCCAACGCCATAAATGGTCGCGACAAATGCCACCGCAATGCCGGCGCCGAGGCGGCTCGGATCGGACAGATTTTCCATCACATGAATTAGCCCCAGCACGGCACCGAGAATGCCGATGGTGGGTGCATACCCACCCGCCGCTTCCCATACGCGTACAGCCTGTTTTTCGCGATGTTCAAGGGTGGAAATTTCGATGCCGAGGATGTCACGAATTTTGTAGGGATCCACGCCGTCGGTCAGCAGACGGAGTCCTTTGGCGATGAACGGATCATCGTTGTCCGGCATGAAGCGTTGCAGACTCAACAGACCTTCGCGGCGCGCAGTCTGGCTCCAGAGCGCAACATCGGCTGCATACAGCGGATGCTTGTCGACAGTTTTTTTGAAAGTGGTTCGGGCACGCTGCAGACCAAGCAGCACGGCAGGCCAGCCGTTTTGCAAGAGCACGGCACCGAAGGTACCGGCCAGCACAATGATCAGCGCCGTCGGCTGTACCAAAGCGCCGATTCTGCCGCCTTCCAGCAACTGCCCGAGTACCAGCCCGAGCAGCGCCAGCACCAGGCCTGCTACGCTACCCCAGTCCATGTCTTCTCCCGCAGGTAGGCACGCATACGCGCAATCGCCTGGCTATGCAGTTGCGATACGCGGGATTCAGAAACACCCATGACTGCACCAATTTCCTTCAAATTCATTTCCTGTTCGTAGTACAGGCCCATCAGAATTTTTTCACGATCCGGCAACGCTTCAATTGCACGAATCACCGCATCGCGAAATCCGGCATTCAGCAAACTCTGGAGCGGATTAACGGCAAGATCAGTGCAATAGCGATCCAAAAAATGCTCGTTACCTTCCGTGGTGTCATGAAAATCTTCGTAGTACACCAGCTGGTGTCCACCGCTGTCACCCAGCAGGTCCTGGTATTCGGCCAATGACATCTTCAGCAGTGCAGCGACCTCGGTTTCAAGCGGAGCGCGACCCAGTCTTTGCTGCAGCGTGTTCATCGCCACTTCGATCTTGCGCATGTTCTGCCGCATGCTACGCGGCAGCCAGTCGCTGCTGCGTAGCTCGTCGAGCATCGAGCCGCGAATGCGCTGCACCGCGTAGGTTTCGAATTGCGCGCCATGCGTTTCTTCATACCGGTTGACCGCATCGAGCAAGCCAATCAT
>JAYTZV010000354.1:0-3064 GCA_043741695.1 Burkholderiales bacterium | reverse complement strand
CGGTGCGCGTGTTGAATGGCTGTGATGTTGAGAATTCCACTGTCGTCAACGTAAGGGCGCCTAGCAACATTCTCGCGATTATTCAAATCGCTGAATATTTGCGCGGCTTTCTGGCAGGTCGAATAGCCTGGGGGGAGTACAACAGTCTGCTGATCATCTCAGGTGCATTCGGCGTCTTCAGAAAGGACCTGCTACTGGCTATCGACGGATACCGAAAAACTGTCGGTGAAGACATGGATCTCGTGCTACGCCTGCATCGCCACTGTATCGACAACGAGATTAAATATAAAGTGTCCTTTGCCTCGGATCCCGTGTGCTGGACGCAGGTGCCGAGCGATCTGATGACCTTGCTACGTCAGCGTAACCGTTGGCAGCGTGGTCTCTTCGATAGTCTTTGGTACAACCGCGCGATGTTGTTCAATCCACGCTACGGCAAGATCGGCACTATTGGTCTACCGTGCTATCTGATTTTCGAATTACTCGGTCCGGTGATTGAATTTTTTGGTTATTTTGCGTTTCTCGTTTTCTTTTATTTCCATTTGCTCAATCCGATTTTTGTGACGCTATTTTTGGTAACGTCGATTTTGTGGGGGATGTGGCTCAATGCTGCCGCGGTGCTGCTCGATAATCACACGATCTGTAAATACGACAGAGTGCGGGATGTCTATAAAGTCGCGCTGCTGGGTTCGCTTGATTATCTCGGTTACCGCCAGTTATTAGCGGTTGAGCGTTTCATCGGTACATTTCAGGTATGGCGCAGTCACTGGGGTGAAATGAAACGCAAGCCGATTGATCAAGGAGAGAACATTGCGCGCCCTACTTGATTTCACAGTCGTCAGACTTCCGTCTGCCTTGTTACGCGTGCTGCTTCTTTGTACGGTAATTGCGACGCCGTTATTCTCGCTATTGTCGAACTTCGATGCATTTGAGCCGTACCTGTTTCCGCTACATTACTTGCAAGGTAACGTTCGTAGCGTATCGGACAATGTATTGGTCGGACATTACCCTGATTACGGTTTATTGAGTGAGCTTGATCAACGCGGCGTGACGATCGTTATCTCACTGCTCAATGACAAGCTAATTTACGAAGAACCGCTTATCCATCGCGAAGTCGTTTATTCAAGACAGCTCGGGATGACAGATTTGAATTTCAAAATGGATAGCGAACAGCCGGCGAACAGCCCGCTCAACAGCACCGCGATCGACAATATAAACAAAGTAATTGCAGCCAATCCGCACTCAAAAATTTATATCCACTGCTATTTCGGCAAACATCGCACTGGGTATGTCGAGCAGCAGCTCCGTGCCAAGGGTATGCGCACCGTATCAATTGGTGCTGTACCGCGGAGTTGAATGTTTTTTGATTAAAAAAATTCTTCGTCGACAGCGCTGGCGTCTCATCTCAAGAATCAATTTTGATGGCGAGCGCATCAGGAGCAATTACCCGGCCGCATCGTCTGCGACGTACAGTGGCTAGCCACGAGAAGCCCGATCGACTGGCGTAAAAAAACCCGTTGCAAGCAACGGGTTTTTGCCAAACGAAAATTTACTACGTATCGAATTACTTCTTGTCGGCAGGTGCAGCAGGTGCGTTCGCAGCCGATTGTGCGGCAGCAGCAGCAGCATCAGCCGCTTCTTCAACACGGCCAGCAGGGATCGATGCAGCTGCGATGGTTGGATTGTCGTCGCCACCGTGGATCACGGCAGTCACGCCTTTTGGCAATTGCAGATCGGCCAGGTGAATCGAATTGCCGATTTCAAGTTGTCCCAGATCGACACTCAGGAATTCAGGCAGATCGGCTGGCAAGCAAGTGACGTCCAATTCACTGAGTACATGGCTGATGATACCGGCTGACAGCTTGACCGCTGGCGAAGTTTCCGCGTTGATGAAGTGAAGCGGTACCTTGACGTGAATCTTTTGATTCGCATCGACGCGCTGGAAATCGGCGTGCAGAACAAGTTGCTTGAACGCGTGGACTTGGAAGTCACGCAGCAGCACTTTTTCTGATTTGCCATCGACTTCAAGATCGAGGATCGACGAGTGGAAGGTCTCTTTTTTCAGCGCATGATACAGCGCGTTGTGGTCGAGACTGATGTTAACCGGTGCTGCAGTACCGCCATAGACGATACCTGGGGTTTGGCCGGCAAGACGCAGGCGGCGGCTCGCTCCGGTCCCCTGTTCTTTGCGTGCAAATGCGATGACTTTCATGTGTTGCTCCAGTAAATGCAAGGCAGAAGCCTCGCGGTAAAAACCCCCCGCGACCAGAGGATTTCGAAATGGCGACGACCTGTGTCGTCACCGAAAAAATAGTGGGTGCTGCGCGTTACGGTGCATTCATCAATCTGCAAACAGCGACATCACCGAATCGCCTTTACTGATTCGCTTAAAGGTTTCCGCCAACAATTCAGCACAACTCAGTTGACGAATCTTGCTGCACGCCTTTGCCGCAGCCGACAACGGAATCGTATCGATGACGACCAGTTCATCCAGTGTCGACGCAGTAATGCGCTCAATAGCTGGGCCAGACAAGACCGGGTGGGTGCAATACGCGATGACTTTTTTTGCGCCGCGGTCTTTCAATACCTCGGCTGCCTTGACCAGCGTGCCAGCGGTATCGACCATGTCGTCCATGATCACGCAGTTGCGGCCTTCGACTTCACCGATGATGTTCATCACTTCAGAGACATTGGCTTTCGGACGGCGCTTGTCGATGATGGCCAGGTCGCAGTCGAGCCGCTTTGCCAGCGCGCGTGCCCGCACCACACCACCCACATCGGGCGACACGACCAGCAGGTCGTCGTAATTTTTTGCCACCAGATCGCTTAGCAGAATTGGCGATGCATAAATATTGTCGACCGGGATATCAAAAAATCCCTGAATCTGATCGGCATGCAAATCCATGATCAAGACGCGTTCGACGCCAGCTTCCTGCAGCATGTTGGCAACTACTTTTGCTGAAATCGCGACCCGCGCCGAGCGCGGCCTGCGGTCTTGACGTGCATAGCCAAAATAGGGAATTGCTGCGGTGATGCGCCCCGCTGATGCCCGCTTCAGCGCATCGAC
>JAYTZV010000353.1:0-8680 GCA_043741695.1 Burkholderiales bacterium | reverse complement strand
AAGGTTGAGCATCCATTCCGGGTCATCAAGCGCCAGTTCGGATTCACAAAAGTTCGCTACCGTGGCTTGGCGAAAAATACTGCCCAACTGGTCACGCTGTTCGCGTTGAGCAATTTGTGGATAGCGCGTCGAGCGCTGATTGACAGAGCGATGGCATGAGTCCGTCCGCGATGCGGAGCGATGCCCTAAAACGGGCCAATAACGTTGAAATTTCCGCGCGAATTAAACCGAATTTGTACGAAAACGCGTTCTCCTTTTTGTTTTATGAATTCCCGTCGCTCAGCTCATGCTGTCGCGACGGTTATGCAGACCATCCCTAGCCGGTCAAGAGTCATATGGTCAATAGTGTTATGGGTAATCGCCAGAATTTCACCTTTATGCACTGGAATAGTGATTATTGCTGCATTTAATTCACCGTAATTTGGTAACCATCATTCATAAAAATATGAGCAGATTATTAACATAACTCCTTGTTATGCAACCTCAGCGGAGATGAGGTCAGCTTTTGTGCCAGTACCGACCCACCTTGGTTATTGAGAAGTTTGGGGTTTCACGCACGTAGAGCGATGCGCACGCATTTCGGGGTTGGACTGAATTTTGACGCACACGTAGGCGCGCGGATTGCCGCTAAACAAGTAAAGAAAGTCGATTTACGACGTTTAAAAGAGGAATAAACAACTATTTTTTCGGAAAAACATTCTACGTAAAAATAATTAGCACTTTTCTGTGTACATTTTGCAATATTCTTGATAACTTCCGGCTATCATTTGTTACAAGACTTAAGGCGACACATTAAGTAATGCTCTCTGCGTATCGCGGTTGAGCCTAGAGCGTCGTGGAGGTTGTTTGAATTGCAATAAAATAACTCGCAGGTTGAATCGCACAGCCTTTTCATCGAGGGCGCGCTAATCTTGTGCTGAAATCTCCTGCAAATATCGCTATTTACTCGAGAAGCAACGACATGCTTGGTGTCGCGGCTGAGGGAGTTGTCTCCAGCTTGATGGAAGCGGCTGGAGACGCGGTATTTTGTTTGGACGATAAGGGAAAAATTCTGTACGTTAGCCGTCGCGCCCAAGAGGCTGTTGGCGCCGGCGAAAATATCGTTGGTTGGTTTTTGTCTGAACTGGCGCCCCTGAGTGACCGGCTGCCGATCACCCTGGCAATTACCCAGGCAATCGATACTGGAACAACGATCAAGGTCAACACCAAATTGCACACGCGCCGCGCGTCGTTGTGGTTTGAGCTGCAGCTGACACATTATTTTTCACCGCAGGGCAAGTCGGAACTACTGGTGGTGGGGCGTGATATCACCGAGCAACAGGCAACCGAAGAGCGCCTGCGCCATCTGGCTACCCACGACGCCCTGACGGGCTTGCCAAACCGGTCCTTGCTGACCGATCGATTGCATATGGCGATCGCGCAAGCACGACGAACCGGCCGCGGCTTTTCGGTGCTCGCACTAAATCTCGATCGCTTCAAGAAAATTAATGATGCACTCGGTCATGCGATTGGCGATGCCTTATTGCGCGTGGCAGCGGACCGTCTGCGCGAAATGTTGCGAAATGTTGATACGCTGGCGCGAGTGGCCGGCGATGAGTTTGTCGCTATTTTGCCGGGCGCGATTACAGACGCCGAAATCCAGACGGTTGCGCGCCGCATGATCGCCGCAATGCAATCTGCGTTCGAATTGCAGGGCCATACCTTGTATGTTGGTGCGTCGATTGGTGCGGCGACGTTTCCGGATCACGGCGAAGACGAGGTGCGCCTGTTGACCTATGCCGATACCGCGATGTGCCGCGCCAAAGATACCGGCAGAGCGCGCTGTGTGGTCTACAGCCGGCAAAAATTCAATCAGCAGGAATACGATATTTCGATGGAAGCGGCAATGTTTGACGCGATTCGTAACGGCGAATTTTGTCTGCATTACCAACCGATTGTCGATGCTAAATCGGCACAGATTGTTGGATTTGAGGCATTGATGCGCTGGATGCGTCCGGATCAGGGACTGGTCTCGCCGGTTCAATTTATCCCAATGGCCGAAAGTAACGGTTTGATCAATTTGCTCGGGAGCTGGGCACTGAAATCTGCCTGCATGCAGATTCGCCATTTCCAGGAAGCGGCTGGTCGCAAGCTGTATGTGTCCGTGAACGTCAGCCCGCGCCAGTTCCGCAACGACCAATTTCTAAAGGGCATGGACGACGCGCTCAGCATGGCTGGGCTGGACGGCGAACAGCTGCTGCTTGAAATTACCGAGGGCATTCTGATGTCGGACCCGGAACATGCCGAGGCAATGCTGACGCAAATCAGTACCCGCGGCGTACGGATAGCCATCGACGATTTCGGTACCGGTTATTCGTCGCTCGCCTACCTGAAGCGCTTTCCGATTTCGACACTTAAAATCGACCGGGCCTTTATCATGGATTTACCGGGCTCTGCCAAGGATGCGGCAATCTGTAATGCCGTGCTGAGCCTGGCGGACCATCTCAATTTGTCGACGGTCGCAGAAGGTGTTGAGACCCCCGAACAGCTTGCCTATCTGGCGCGTCAAGGTTGCGCAATGGTGCAGGGTTTTTATACTGGCAGGCCGATGATGCCGGATGCCGCTCTCGCCATGCTGCGCTTGACCAGCCAAAAACTCGTCTCCCTCGAAACGTAGCGTGCGTGTGACAGAGACAGCAAGTACAGCCACCGCAGCGAACCCGGAGAAAATTCTGGCGCTGCTGTGGGCCCGGGTCAAAGAACGCGGCGAGCTGCCGGGATTTTCTAAGGTAGTCGGAGCCATTCTTGCTGCCATGCGCGGCGACGGCGATCGCGATTTCAACATGATCCGCACAGTACTGTCCGACCCGGCGCTGACTCAGAAGGTTTTGCGTCTCGCCAATAGTCCGATGTATGCGGTATTTGGGCAGGAAATTAACACTGTGACCAGCGCAGTTGCGGTGCTCGGTACCGAGGCGATCGGCCATCTGGCGCTGGGTCTAAAACTTATTGATGGTTTGTCGGTAGCCTCGCCCGATTCGCGGCTTGCGCGTGGCGAAATGGAAAAGGCAATCCTGGCCGGCCATATCGGTCGCCAGATAGCATCGTTGGGCAATACCGGTGACGCCGAAGAGGCGCGGGTCAGCGCTATGCTGCACCCGCTGGCGAAAATGATGGTGGCATTTTATCTACCCGAGTATTGGCTGCAAATTCAGCAATTTGTGCATGATGGTGCCATGCCCGAGAGCGTGGCAGCTGCCCAGGTACTCGGCACTGGTCTGGATGAAATTAGCCGCCGCGTGGCCAGTCAGTGGGGGTTGCCAACCAGCCTGGTCGAGACCCTGAGCGATCGTCATGCTGCCGTACTGACGGAGCCACTCGATCACGTTGGCTGGTTGGCTGCAGTCTCCACCATGTCTTGTCGCTGTGCAGACGCATTGTTTGTGCAGGATGGCGAGCTTCCCGAGCCGACGGCAATAATTTCGGTTGTCAGTCGCATCGCTCACGACTACGCGGATATGCTCGGGTTCGACGCGCGCGAACTGATCGGTGCGATTGAGCAGGCGCAACATCTGGCGAAAGATGACGGTACGTTACCGTTGCCAGAACTGGTTTCGGCAACCCCGCTTGGTCGCTTGGTTGAGCCTCGCGTTGGCAAACCCGCACAGGCCAGCAAATTGCTGGCAGCTGGAACGGCAAATTTTCATCAAGCCGAAAAAAATGCAACGACTGTTCAGTTGCTGTCGATTGCGCTGGAAACAATTTTCCAGAGCCTGGGTTTTAGTCGCGGTATCGTATTTCAGCGAGTGCAAAAGGATGCGCGCTACATTGCGCGCATGGCTTTGGGTAGCGTACCGGCTGATGTGACCGAGCGCTTGGCGTTTGATGACGCGTATCAACCCGATGTGTTTCATGCTGCGCTGGCCAACGATAAGATGGTGTTTGTCGAAAATGCGCGTGACTCGGCATTCAGCAACAAGTTGCCACGCTGGTGGAAAGAAGCACTCCCGAGTTCACGCAGTTTTCTGGTGATGCCGCTGACCGTCAATCGTGTGCCAGTCGGATTTTTATACGGCGACTGGGACACAGCACTGCCGCCCTGTCGCATCAGCCCGGAAGAAGTGATTTGTCTCAATGAACTGCGTGCCTCGGTGATCCGCGTGCTGACTCAGCAGCAAGCCCAGCGTATTTGGGATCGCACCCAGCGCTGAACGCAGTATCATAGCCACGCGCGCAAGGGCTGTCACCGTGTGACTGGCTGCGGTCGTTGCCGTCGGTTCGGGCCACGACGCGGCTATCTGTGCCCCCTCACTTTACCTTTTAGTCAATCAAACTTATGGCCCGCCCGCCACGCCTGACCTGTGCCGGTCAGGCACATCACTTGCTGCAAAGCGGAATCGATCGTCAACCGATTTTTCGGGATGACGAGGATCGATTGCAATTTTTACGTTGGCTGCAGGAGGCGGCCCGGCAATTTCAGGTCAGTATTCATGCCTATGTACTGATGCCGGACCATGTGCATTTGCTCGCCACACCGGCCGACCAGATTGGTCTCGGCCGAATGGTGCAGTGGGTTGGCCGTTATTACGTCCCGTATTTCAATCGCAAATACGCGCGTAGCGGAACGCTGTTTCAAGGGCGCTTCAAAACGGCGGTGCTTGAGGCTGGGCCGAATCTGGTGAATTGCATGCACTATATCGAGTCCAATCCGGTGCGCGCGGGTCTGGTGGCGTCGGCAAGTGAATTTCACTGGTCTAGTTATGCGCACCATGCCGGCATTCAATCCGATCCCATTGTGACCGACCATTTGATGTACTGGTCGATGGGCAATACACCGTTTCAACGGGAAGCAAGCTACCGTGCCCAGCTCGATCAGGGGCTGAGCCCTGCAGTGGCGACCGAATTGACGGCGGCTCTGTTGAAAGGGCGGGTAATGGGGTCGGCTGCGTTTCAGGCTGAATTATCCAGGTTGATGGGAAGACCGGTGGGTCCCGGCAGACGCGGCAGGCCGCCGAAAAAAAACGTTGAGTTGGCAACGCCAACAATCCAGAACTTAAGCGCAAAGACTAACTAAATACGTCGTCTCTTTACTCTGTCCCTAATATAAGATAAAATAAAATTTTGCTTTATATTATTTACACTGACCCTAATTTAAACAAGTTGCATTGCAGTTATTGCTGCACTACTCTACGGGTCTCCATAAGAGAAGTTAAAAGGATCATCATGCACGCTCAAGGACTCTACGACCCATCGAACGAACACGACGCATGTGGCGTTGGTTTTATCGCCCACATCAAGGGAAAAAAGAGCCACTCGATTGTCGAGCAGGGCTTGCTGATCCTGAAAAACCTCGATCATCGGGGTGCCGTAGGCGCGGATGAACTGATGGGGGATGGTGCCGGTATCCTGATCCAGGTGCCTGACCAGTTTTACCGTGAAGACATGGCGGCGCGTGGAATCACGCTGCCACCGTTTGGCGAGTATGGCGTTGGCATGGTGTTCCTGCCAAAAGAAAATGCTTCGCGCATCGCCTGCGAGCAGGAAATCGAGCGGGCAGTGGTCGCCGAGGGCCAGGTCGTTTTGGGATGGCGCGATGTGCCTGTCGATATGGCAATGCCGATGTCGCCGACCGTGCGCGATAAAGAGCCGGTGATCCGCCAAATTTTTATTGGCCGCGGCCCGGACATCATGGTGACCGACGCGCTGGAGCGCAAGCTGTACGTGATCCGCAAATCGTCAGGCCACGCTATTCAGGCATTGAACCTGATTCATGGCAAAGAATTTTTTGTGCCATCGATGTCGGCCCGGACCGTGGTCTACAAAGGCTTGCTGTTGGCCGATCAGGTTGGCGTGTATTACAAGGATCTGCAAGACCCGCGCTGTATCTCGGCACTGGCTCTGGTGCATCAGCGTTTCTCGACCAATACCTTCCCGGAATGGCCGCTGGCACACCCATATCGCCTGATCGCACACAACGGTGAAATCAATACGGTTAAAGGTAACTTCAACTGGATGCGCGCTCGTGAGGGCGTGATGAAATCGGCGGTGCTGGGTGATGATTTGCAAAAATTGTTTCCGCTGATTTATGAAGGCCAGTCCGACACGGCAAGTTTCGATAACGCGCTCGAACTATTGCTGATGGCCGGTTACCCGATCGCGCAGGCAATGATGATGATGATCCCGGAAGCTTGGGAAAATCACACGCAGATGGACGACAATCGCCGCGCTTTTTACGAATATCACGCCGCGATGATGGAGCCGTGGGACGGCCCGGCAGCGATGGCGTTCACCGATGGCCGGCATATCGGCGGCACATTGGACCGCAATGGCTTGCGCCCGGCGCGCTACATTGTCACCGACGATGATTTGGTGGTGATGGCCTCCGAGTCAGGTGTTTTGCCAATTCCGGAATCGAAGATCATTCAAAAATGGCGCCTGCAACCAGGCAAGATGTTCCTGATCGACCTCGATGCCGGACGCATCATCGACGACAAGGAATTGAAAGACACCTACGCCAATGCCAAGCCATACAAGCAGTGGATTGATTCGGTGCGAATTCGGCTCAGTGATCTGAAAGCCGATCCGGTCGAAGCACGTTCGTTGCTGCCGCTGATAGATCAGCAGCAATTGTTCGGCTACACGCAGGAAGATCTGAAGTTTCTGATGTCGCCAATGGCAGCGACCGGGGAAGAAGCCAACGGTTCGATGGGCAATGACTCGCCGCTGGCCGTCATGTCCAACAAAAATAAGACGTTGTACAACTACTTCAAGCAGTTATTTGCGCAGGTCACTAACCCGCCGATCGATCCGATTCGCGAAGCGATGGTGATGTCGCTGGTGTCGTTCGTCGGTCCAAAGCCGAACCTGCTGGACACCAACAACATCAACCCGCCAATGCGGCTGGAAGTGCAGCAGCCGATTCTTGACTACGCCGATATCACACGGCTGCGCAACATCAAGGAACACACTGGCGGTAAATTCCGGTCGCATGAATTGAACATCTGCTATCCGGTTGCATGGGGCAAGGACGGCATCGAAGCGCGGCTGGCATCGCTGTGCGCGAAAGCGGTTGATGCAGTGCAGTCCGGTCACAATATTCTGATCATTTCGGATCGCAAAGTGGATAGCGAAATGGTGGCGATTCCAGCATTGCTGGCGACCTCGGCGATCCATTTGCACCTGGTCAGCAAGGGCATGCGCACCTCGACCGGTCTCGTGGTCGAAACGGGTTCGGCGCGCGAGACGCATCACTTCGCGCTGTTGGCTGGCTACGGTGCCGAAGCGATTCATCCTTACCTCGCGATGGACACGTTATCCGACATGGCGCGTGATTTGAAGGGCGATTTGTCGCCTGAAAAAGCAATCTATAACTTTCAAAAAGCGGTCGGCAAAGGACTGATGAAGGTGATGTCGAAGATGGGTATTTCGACCTACATGTCATACTGCGGCGCGCAGATTTTCGAAGCCATTGGCTTGAATAAAGGGCTAGTCGACAAGTACTTCAAAGGGACTGCCTCCAACGTCGAAGGCATCGGCGTATTTGAAGTCGCTGAAGAAGCCTTGCGCCTGCACCGCGCTGCCTTCAGCAAAGACCCGGTACTGACCAATGCGCTGGATGCCGGTGGCGAATACGCTTTCCGCGTACGCGGTGAAGACCACATGTGGACGCCGGATGCGATCGCCAAGTTGCAGCATTCCACCCGTGCCAATAATTTCAGCACCTATAAAGAATACGCGCAGATTATCAACGATCAGTCTCAACGTCATATGACCTTGCGTGGCTTGTTCGAATTCAAGATTGACCCATCGAAGGCGATTCCGCTGGATCAGGTTGAGCCGGCAAAAGAAATCGTGAAACGCTTTGCTACCGGCGCGATGTCGCTCGGCTCCATTTCTACCGAAGCACACGCGACGCTGGCGATTGCAATGAACCGCATCGGTGGAAAATCCAATACCGGCGAGGGTGGCGAAGACGAGCGTCGTTATCGCCAAGAGCTAAGAGGCATCCCGATCAAGCAGGGCGATACGATGGCGTCGATTATCGGCAAAGAGAATGTCGTAGTCGATATTCCCTTGTTGGCGGGTGACTCGCTGCGCTCGAAGATCAAGCAGGTCGCTTCTGGTCGTTTCGGTGTGACCGCGGAATACCTGACCTCGGCTGAACAGATCCAGATCAAGATGGCGCAAGGTGCGAAGCCTGGCGAAGGTGGTCAGCTGCCTGGTCATAAGGTCTCGGAATACATCGCTAAATTGCGTTTTTCAGTGCCGGGCGTTGGCCTGATTTCGCCACCGCCGCATCACGATATTTATTCGATCGAAGACCTGGCGCAACTCATCCATGATCTGAAGAACGCCAATCCGTCCGCGTCGATCTCGGTGAAACTGGTGTCAGAAGTGGGCGTCGGCACCGTGGCGGCCGGCGTGGCCAAGGCCAAGGCCGACCACGTCGTGATTGCCGGCCATGACGGCGGCACCGGCGCATCGCCGATCTCTTCCATCAAACATGCGGGCACCCCGTGGGAGTTGGGTCTGGCCGAAGCGCAGCAAACGCTGGTACTCAACCAGTTGCGCGGCCGCATCACGCTACAGGTGGACGGTCAGATCAAGACCGGACGCGATGTGTTGATCGGCGCATTGCTGGGCGCGGACGAATTTGGTTTTGCCACCGCACCGCTGGTAGTGGAAGGTTGCATCATGATGC
>JAYTZV010000352.1:0-3085 GCA_043741695.1 Burkholderiales bacterium | reverse complement strand
ATGCAATCACGCCCGATGCCTCGGTGCGTTACGCGAAATTGAAAGCGGGCGAATGTCAGGTGATGGCGTTTCCCAAGCCAGCTGATATTGCGCTGATCAAGGCCGATCCGGCACTGATCCTGCTGTCGAAGGAAGGCTTGAACGTGGGTTACGTCGCTTTCAACGTAGAAAAAAAACCGTTCGATAACAAGCTGGTCCGCCAGGCCTTGTCGATGGCGGTCGATAAACAAACGATTCTCAAAACCGTGTTTCAAGGCGCGGGCCAACCTGCAAAAAATCTGATCCCGCCGATGCTCTGGTCGTATAACGACAAGATCAAGGACTATGCATACGACCCGGCAAAGGCGAAAGAGTTAATGACGAAGGCAGGTTATCCCAACGGCACCGACATTGACCTATGGTATTTGCCGGTGACACGTCCCTATAATCCGGACGGCAAGCGCATGGCTGAATTGATTCAGGCAGATTGGGCAAAGATCGGCGTGAAGGCGAAGCTCATCACGTTTGAATGGGGCGAATATCGCAAGCGCAGCAAGAGCGGTGAACAACCGGCGATCATGTTTGGCTGGTCCGGCGATAATGGCGATCCGGACAATTTTTTCGGACCATTACTGGGTTGTGATGCAGTTAATGGTGGCGGTAATGTGGCACGCTGGTGCAACAAGGATTTCGAAGCCCAGCTGCAAAAAGCCAAGCTGACATCGAAGCAATCCGAGCGCGCAAAATTCTATGAGCGGGCCCAGGAAATCGCGCATGAAGAAGCGCCGTTGTTAGAAATCGCGCATTCAGTGCGATTTACGCCGGTACGCAAGGAAGTGATCGGCTTCAAGATGGATGCGACTGCGCATCATTTTTTCAATAAGGTGGATTTGACGAAGTAGCAGACTCGCTCAGCGCCATGCGTCACCGCGCAAACGCTGAGCCGCGCGCTGATTTGTTTGCCGACTTCGCCTACCAGTGAGTCGATAACCGTTGCAATGGCGATTCATCGATTTATTCATCTACCGACCTGACTTCAGGGCCTTCATGGCAGGATTTTTTTTGCGTCGCCTCGCCCTCGTGATTCCGACTTTTCTCGGAATCACGCTGCTAGTGTTTTCGCTGATTCATCTGATCCCCGGTGATGCAGTCGAAGCCATGTCAGGTGAGCGCGGTATGGATGCGGCGCGCTATGCCCGCCTGTTGCACGAATTCGGTCTGGATCGTCCACTGTATGTGCAATATGCCGACTACGTATGGCACGTACTGCAAGGTGATCTTGGCCGCTCGCTGACAACACAGGAGCCAGTATTCAAGGAATTCATGACGCTGTTTCCGGCCACGATCGAGCTGTCGTTTTGCGCGATGATGTTGGCACTCGTCATCGGTTTCCCGGCCGGAATTGTGGCGGCATTGAAGCGCAATACCGTCCTCGATTATTCGGTCATGGGACTGTCGCTGACCGGTTATTCAATGCCGGTCTTCTGGTGGGCACTGCTGCTGATATTGCTTTTTTCAGTCACGCTCGGCTGGACGCCGGTATCGGGTCGCATCGACATCGTGTTCGATATCGCACCCGTCACCGGCTTCATGCTGATCGACAGTGCGCTTTCCGGCGAGCCAGGTGCTTTTCGCTCGGCATTATCGCATCTGGTTTTGCCAGCGATTGCGCTTGGCACGATTCCGCTGGCAGTCGTGGCGCGTATGACGCGCTCATCCATGCTTGAAGTTCTACGTGAAGATTATGTGCGGGCTGCACGCGCTCGCGGGCTGTCGCGCTGGCGTGTGGTTGGCGTGCACGCATTGCGCAACGCATTGATACCGGTGATGACCGCGATCGGTCTGCAGGTCGGCACTTTGCTGGCCGGTGCGATCCTGACCGAGACAATTTTTTCCTGGCCCGGTATCGGCAAGTGGCTGGTTGAAGCAATTCGTCGGCGCGACTATCCGGTGGTACAGGGCGGTATTTTATTGTCGGCCACGATCATCATCGTCGTCAATTTGCTAGTCGATGGGCTGTATGGCGTAATCAATCCGCGGATTCGGCACAGCGCATGACGACCGCGCGCGAATCTGTGCTACACGCGCCGCATCCACTGCGTGAATTGTGGAATGACTTCCGGCGTAATCGCGGTGCAGTCATTGGTCTGGCCATCATCGTGGCACTCGTATTGCTGGCGCTGCTGGCCGATGTAGTGGCACCGCATTCGCCGATCGAACAATTCCGCGATGCCACACTGGCACCGCCGATGTGGCAAGCCGGTGGCAGTAGCAAGTTCATACTCGGCACCGATCCGGTCGGGCGCGACATGCTGTCGCGGCTAATTCACGGTGCGCGCTTATCGCTAGTGATTGGCTTGGTGTCGGTGACCTTGTCGCTGTCGATCGGCGTTGTACTTGGTTTGATCGCCGGATTTTTTCGCGGCGTGGTCGAAGTCGCATTGATGCGTTTGCTCGATATTTTGCTTGCGCTACCAAGCCTATTGTTGGCAGTCGCCGTGGTGGCGATTCTCGGGCCGGGTTTGATGAATGCGATGTTTGCGATTGCCATCGTAATGCTGCCGCATTATGCGCGCCAGACACGGGCGGCGGTGATTGGCGAAATGCCGAAAGACTATGTGAATGCCTCACGCATTGCCGGCGCTGGTACGCTGCGCTTGATGTTTAATTGCGTGTTGCCGAATTGCGCGGCACCGCTGATCGTGCAAGCGACTCTGGGTTTTTCCAGTGCGATTCTGGATGCGGCTGCGCTCGGCTTTCTGGGTCTTGGCGCGCAGCCACCGACTCCCGAGTGGGGCTCGATGCTGGCCAGTGCGCTCGAATTTATTCAAAGCGCGTGGTGGGTCGTGACCTTTCCGGGTCTCGCGATTCTGATCTCGGTGCTGGCGTTTAATTTGATGGGTGACGGCCTGCGCGATGCACTCGATCCGAAATTGAAGCGATAGGAGCAGACTGCAATGGCACTCCTCGAGCTCAAGCAACTGCAAGTGGATTTCGGTTCCGACAAGGCACCGATGATCGCTGTCGATGGGGTCGATCTGCAGATCGACGAAGGTGAAATTGTCGGCGTTGTCGGAGAATCTGGTTCAGGCAAAAGCGTTACTGC
>JAYTZV010000351.1:0-3090 GCA_043741695.1 Burkholderiales bacterium | reverse complement strand
GCTTGGTCAGATATTTGAAAAATCCTGCTTCAAGGCCTTTTTGAATTTCGCGAGGAATCGCATTGGCCGATAACGCCAGCACCGGAATGTGACGGGTTGCAGGATCCTCACGTAGCATAGCCATCGCTTCGAATCCAGTGATGCCGGGCAGGTTGATGTCCATCAAAATCAAGTCTGGCAAAAAGGTGCGAGCCAGTGCGACACCCTGATCACCGTCGGTTGCTGTCAACAGCTTCAGTTCATTGCGTCGCGCGATTAACTGTTCGACCAGCGCCAGATTGGCCGGGTTGTCTTCCACATACAGCACCGTTCTCTGCGTCGAAGAAACGACTGTCGTATCCGGCTGCCATTGCTCCAGCGATGGCTTGCCCTCGCCCTCGTACAACAGCTGCGGTGCACTGGACGCTTCTAACTCAACCCAGAACACGCTACCAACATCGACCACACTTTCGACACCCAGCGTGCCACCCATCAGTTCGACTAGCTGCTTGGTAACGACAAGGCCAATGCCTGTGCCTTCTTCACCGCTGCTGCCCTGACCGAGCCGATTGAAGGGCTGAAACAACTGTGTGATATTTTCCTGGCTAAGCCCGGCACCGGTGTCGGTAACGCTGACGCGCACGCGGTTACCACTGCTCATCGCGCATTCGACAATGACGGTGCCGCCGGGTTTGTTGTACTTGATCGCGTTCGACAGCAAATTGATCATCACCTGCTTTACCCGAGTGCGGTCGGCGTGCACGTAAAACAGATTCTCCAATTTCGGAAACGACATCTCAATACCGCGGCTCGTTGCCTGCGGCTCGATCATCTCGCGACAATCCTGCAAGACTTCGGTGAGTGACATCGCTTCCTGCGACATGGTGACCTTGCCCGATTCAATCATCGCCAGGTCGAGAATTTCGTTGATCAGTCGCAGCAGATACCAGCCGCCTTTCAATATCTGGTCAATCGACAATTTTTGTGCCGACGTAGGTGGGGGAATGCTCGACATCATCAACTGCGCGAATCCCAATACCGCATTCAAGGGCGTACGCAATTCATGACTCATGCTGGATAAAAATTCTGATTTGGCCAAGTTCGCTTTTTCGGCTGCCGCGCGCGCGGCTTCGAGCTCGATATTATTTTCCTGCAGCGTATGTTCGAACTGCTTGCGCTCGGTAACATCGCGCGCGGCGGCAAAGACGCCCTGCAATTTCTGGTCACGATCGTGAAAGGTGGTGGCGTTGTACGACACCACGGTCTCTTTACCGTCGCGCGACAGAACGGTGAGTTCGTAATTGGTGACTTTGCCTTCTTGCAAAACCCTGGTGATTGCCTCTTCGGCGCGAAGCGCTTCAGTGAAATAATCCTTGAATGGCGCGCCGATCAACTCGTCGCGGGTGCAACCGGTGAGCGCTTCCATTTGCTGATTGACGTCACTGATGATGCCCTGCGGATCAGTTGCCATCAGCGCATCGATATTCGATTCGATCAGCGAACGCGTGTAAAACTGTTGGTCGCGCAGGCGTTGGTCCAGTACCGCTTGTTGTGCTTCGACTAATTTACGCGCCGTGTTGTCGGTACCAATGAGCAGATAGCCAATGATTTTTTCCTGCGCATTGCGCAGCGCGGTCACCGACAGGATGGCGGGAAAACGGCTGCCATCCTTGCGAATGTACGTGAGCTGATAATGATCTTCCATGCCGCGCGAGGCTTTAGCGACCAGCGCATCAAAGCCGGGTGAAATCGGTGTTGCCAGTTCCGCTGAAAGGGCAGTGGCACGTTCAATGACTTCGCGTTCGTCCATGATCGCGGTCGGCGTGATAAGGTCGACCACTTCGTCCGCGGAATAACCTAGCATGTGTTCTGCGCCGACATTAAAAATACGGATGATGCCGTCCACGTCGGTTGCAATGCTGGAAAAATTCGCACTGTTGAAAATCGCGTTTTGCAACATGCTGGCTTTTAACAGCGGACGCCGCATGCGCAGTATGGTCTGCTCGCCGCGCGAGCCCATCTTTTGGAGCTGGCGAGTGCGCAGCCACACTGCGACGAGACCAAGCAAGAGCACGCTGACTGCTGCCGCAATCAGCTGGGTTGCTAGTGTTTTTGGAATCGACGGCGTTAGCGCGATACCTACGAGCACGAGCAACACGCAAAACGTGACACCCAATGCTGCAACAGCTAATTGTTCTACCGGGGATTTTTCAAATTTTTGCATACGTCAGCATCACAAGAAGCGGCGGTTGGGTACCTGCCTTGGCGCAAACAAGGGAAGCGTTGGGAATTGATTGGTCGCGTTATGCAGCTGGATTGACGGCATTACGCGGTCTGGTTCACGCTGCGCGCGACGCTTGCGCGCCAGCTTGACGCTGTCGCACATCGGACAGCAATCGCGCAACTTCTTTTTTTACCACCTGGTAGCACTCGCAGACTGAACGCTCAAGCCCGCGTCGATCAAGCACGGTGATATGGCCGCGGCGATAGCGGATGTATCCCGCAGTTTGCAGCTTGCCGGCAGCTTCGGTAACACCTTCGCGTCTTACGCCGAGCATGTTGGCGATTAATTCCTGCGTGATGGTGAGCTCATTGTTCGGAAGGCGGTCCAGCGTTAGCAGCAGCCAGCGGCACAATTGCTGATCAACCGAGTGATGTCGGTTGCACACCGCTGTCTGCGACATTTGTGTAATCAGAGCCTGGGTATAGCGCAGCAGCAAGCGCATCACGGGGCCCGCTCGATTGAATTCATCGACCAATATTCGTGCCTTGAGCCGATAGCCAAAACCGCCGGTTTGCACCACGGCACGACTTGGCGTGGTGTCACCGCCCATGAACAGTGAGATGCCGAATACGCCCTCATTACCGACGCCAGCGATCTCTGACGAGCCACCGTTTTCAAGCAGGTAGTGCATCGAAATGATCGCAGTTGTGGGGAAATACACGTAACTGAGCTTGCTGCCAGACTCGCTTAATACATCGCCGAGCGGCATTGGGATCAGCTCGAGGTGAGGCGCAAGCCGGTTGAATTCGTTATCGAGTAACGCAGCCAGCAAGTGATTTTGATTCGGATCGTTAGTAATTAACATGAAGGCGATTGCTTTGCCGATA
>JAYTZV010000350.1:0-3102 GCA_043741695.1 Burkholderiales bacterium | reverse complement strand
ATGTGTGAAGTGAAAAATTTCGACAATTTCATTCACACCCGCGATCTCTTTTTTGAATGTGTCGAATGAGAAATATTTTCAAATATTAAATAATGGTGCCTTTGGTATCCTTCACCTAACCGCAACGGTCTTTCGGGTCAACGCCAGTGAAAGCAAAAGGCGGCTGCACATGACCATTATGGGTACGCGATCCTGCTGGCCCACTGACCGGCTGTCGTTACATCGTATTTTGGTTGCCTCGATCAGATGAAGATCAGTTGAAGGTAAGTTCTTCGAACTGATCGAACGGAAGTGGATGTCCGAAAAAGTAGCCCTGATAATGAAGACATCCCTGCATGGCAAGGAAATCTCGCTGATCACGGGTTTCGACTCCCTCTGCAATGACTTCGAGGCCAAAATTCTTTGCCAGCATAATGACCATGTTTGAAATCGCTGCATCGTTCGGGTTCACTAGAATATCGGTGATGAAACTTTGATCGATTTTTAGCTGTGCTAGCGGCAGCCGTTTCAAATACGAGAGCGACGAATAGCCGGTGCCAAAATCATCGAGTGAAAACGTGACGCCGATTTCGCGCAATTCACTCATCTTGTCAATTGTCTCATCGATATTTTCAAGCAGAATTCCTTCAGTTAATTCGAGTTTAAGCCGCTCTGACCTCGCTCCGGTTCTGCGCAGAACCGACAAAACATCGCTTACGAAGGATGCTTGCCGAAACTGTTGAGCGCTGACGTTGACAGCAATCATTAATGTGTCCAGATGGCGCACTGACGCCCACAGTGCCAATTGATTGCAGGCGTCTTCCATGACCCACAGGCCGAGCGGCAGAATGAGACCGGTTTCCTCGGCCAGGGGTATAAAGTCCGCCGGGTGCATCAAGCCACGCGTTGGATGATGCCACCGTACCAGTGCCTCAGCGCCTCGTAGATGCCACTCAATATCCACCTGTGGCTGGTAATGCAGCACAAGTTGGTCGCCTGAAATCGCTGAACGTAATTCATTTCCCAACTTGTTTCGTGCAAGTACCCGTGCATTCATATCAGAATCAAAAAATTGCACAGTATTGCGACCCGCGTCCTTTGCCTGAAACATCGCGTTATCTGCGCGTTGCATGATTTCTTCTGCACATAGCTCCAGATGGCCGCCGAACAGTGTCAACCCGATGCTCGACGTTACCTCGTAGTCGAGTTCATTGATGAGATATAGCTGATTCAATTTAAGGCGGATTTTTTCAGCAGCGATCGCAGCCTTCGCTGCCGCCGCTGCAGGATCAGAATCGAGATTCTCGATTAGAACGATAAATTCATCTCCGCCCAGTCTCGCGAGCACGTCGACTTCACGAACGCAAAACGTCAGACGTTCAGCGACTTGTTTCAACAGCAGATCACCCTGTGCATGACCCAGCGTGTCATTGATTAGCTTGAATTTATCGAGGTCGATAAATAGCAGTGCACTGTACCAATGATTTCGCCGACCTGCTGCCAGAGCTTGGTTAAGACGATCAACCAAAAAGCGTCGATTCGGGAGATCGGTCAATTCGTCATAAAAAGCCATATGCGTAATCGCTGCTTCCGCAGATTTGCGCTCGTTGATATCACGACTTACACCAATCATGCGACCTGCCGCGCCGCTGTTGTCGCGCTCGGTGACGCGACCTTGAATAGCAAACCAATTCAACCTGCCGTCGATAGTAGGAAAGCGATATTCGACAAAAAAATTCTCGTTTTTACCTGCAAGAATAGTCATCAGGTTCGATCTGAGCAACGCCAGTTCTTGTGGAGGAATCTTGCCAAGAAAATCTTCGAACGCATAGGTGATCGGGATCGATGCACCGCCCAAAAGTTCAGACCATGTTTCGGAGAACAATATCGTCGCGGTGACAATATCGTAATCCCACATGGCTAGCCGTGAACCGTCCATTGCCAATTTAAAACGTGCTTCGCTTGCACGCAAGTCGAGTTGCGATTTGACGATGGTATCAAGCATCGTTTTGCGGATTACCAGCAGCTGAAAACGCTCCATTGAATTTTCGATGGTGCGCGTCAGGCTTTCAGGGGTTGTCCAATTTTTCCCAATGTAATCCTGTGCTCCTGCGCGTATCAGCCGTGGCCCTTCCGTACCGTCGATACCGGCCCAGCCCGTCATTACAATCACGGTACAAGATGGCAGGTCAGATCCGCCGCACAATGCAGCTAGAACATCGAGCGCACTCATGTCCGGTAAATTCAAGTCCAGCAGAATGCAGTCGAAAGGCATGCTTTGCGGTGCCTCGATTTGCCTCGCACGGACGATCTGCAGTGCAGTGTCGCCAAGTTGCGCTTCGGTGAACTGAAAGCGCGTTGATGAGCCGCGTAATAGCATCTGACGAAAATTCGCACGGTCATCCGGACTGTCGTCGACTAGCAGAACTCGGCAGAGTGCGTCGGTCATTTGGCCACCGGCCGCTCTGCTGTTAAAAGTAGCCCGTTGAAGTAGTCGTTAAAGATTTTTTCACCAGTTTGCAGATGGAGCATGCGATTGGCGGGCTTGACGTTGTACGCATTTGCGTAGTTCTCGTAGCAAAATTGGACATCGGGTGGATTGACACACATCGTCAAAATAACAATTGCTCGGCTACGCAGCCGAGCATCTATGTTGATTTGAACGGAGATATCGTCAACTTTATTGATCTGGCTGTGCCAGTAAAATAAAGCCGATACAAGCGCGATAGCGGCATTGCTAAAGGATTCGTGTAATAAGCGAATGCATTCGCTTCCAGAAACGGTGCGCTGTATCTGATGGGCAATGCCAATGCTACCTACGGCCTCGATGACAATGACAAAGTCCGCATCGATATTTTCGACAACAATTATTCGCCGGATCGTATTCATCCTGAAGCCTCAATCTTGCCGGATAAAGTGAAATAAAAGGTGCTGCCAATATCAAGTGCCGAGTCGACCCATAGGCTGCCACCATGACGACTAATTACTTTCTTCACCACACTTAACCCGGCACCCACTCCGCCTCCAAAGTCGTCCCTCGCATGTAACCGCTTGAACATACGGAAAATCTGTGCAAAGTGCCGGGGTGCGATGCCAATGCCATCATCGCGCACAAAAAAGATC
>JAYTZV010000349.1:0-3104 GCA_043741695.1 Burkholderiales bacterium | reverse complement strand
TGCGCTCTTCAGCGGTGCCGAATCCGTACAACAGCTGCGCATCTTCCCGCACGATTTGTTGCGTTAGCAGCACGACTTTTTCGCCCAGTGCCGGCAGGTTGTAGAAGGTGCTCATCGAGACGCCGACTTCATAGCCGACACCATTGCAATCGACCAGTAATTGCGGCGGATTTTTTTCAAGCAGCGTTCCGGAGAGGCGACCGATCATGAGTTGCGAACCTGAGGAGAAAAGTGATGAATCGAAGTGCCTGAATCATACAGCAGCAAGGGTGTAAAAAAACTGTATCGCGGCGCACCCCAAGCACGAGTCGTTGCGACTAGATCGCTTTATCTGTCGCGCGTAATTATGCTCCCTTGTATTCCCATTTACGCCATGCCGACAATACCGCATTCGGATATTCCGGCCGACCGCGACTACCGTTGTAGCGACCAAGCGCCAGATACAAATCGCCTCGCTCCATATCGACGTACATGCGCAAGATCGAGCAGCCGTAACGCAGATTGGTCTGCATGTGAAATAGTTTGCGGCGATCGCCATCGCCAATCACGCGACTCCAGAACGGCATCACCTGCATGTAGCCATGGGCACCGACCGGCGACAGCGCGTATTTGCGAAAGGCCGATTCCACCTGGATTAAACCCAATACGAGCGAGGGCTCCAAGCCGGCGCGACGCGCTTCGTACCACGCAGTCTCCAGAAATTCCAGACGTACCTGCACGTCGGGTAATTTCTTTTTCAGGCGTTCGGACATTTCGCCTAACCAGTACAGATATTGAATACGCTCCTGTATCGAGGCGAATTTAACCTTCGGCGGACGGGAATCGGTGATCGCCCGCGACAACGCGATGCGTACCGAATCGGCCATCGCTTCTTCTTTTTGATTACCGGCCGATGCAGGTTGGGAGAACGCCAGCAAACATACCGCTGCAGCGATCAACCATCGCCTACCCAAGTTATGCATTGCAGTTTGAAACGTCGAAGCCATTACCATTGCACTGTCACAAAAATGTTTTACCTTGCATTGAGTGGCGAGCAGAAGGCAGGGATTCCACTGAATCGTCAAGCGCACGAACCGATTAAGCGGCAAGTTGCGTTTGCACAAACGCGAGAATGCCCGACAGGTCCACCGCAGTCGCTTCGGTTTGCCGCCGCCCCTGATATTCCAGCTTGCCGTCTTTCAGACTGCGATCGCCAATAACGATGCGATGTGGCACACCGATTAACTCCCAATCTGCAAACATCGCACCCGGTCGTTCGCCGCGATCATCCAGAATTACATCGATACCGGCTGCCAGCAAATCTGCCAGCAAGGTATCGGCAGCGGCTTTGACAGCCTCACTGCGGTCGTATCCCATCGGGCACAGGACTACTTCGAACGGTGCGATCGCACTCGGCCAGATGATGCCTTTATCATCGAAATTTTGCTCGATCGCGGCACCCAGAATACGCGTGACACCAATGCCGTAGCACCCCATCTGCAGCAATTGCGGTTTGCCGTTTTCATCGAGATAAGTGGCTTTCATTGGTTCAGAGTAGCGCGTGCCAAGCTGAAATACATGACCGACTTCGATGCCGCGCTGAATCGCCAGCACACCCTTGCCATCGGGCGATGCATCACCGGCGACGACATTGCGCAGATCGAACACCGCCGGCTCGGGCAAATCACGTCCCCAATTCACACCGGTAAAATGGAAGTCAGCTTCATTGGCACCACAGATAAAGTCGCTCATCGCAGCGACGCTGGCATCGGCCACCACGTTGACCGGTTTGACCGTATTGATCGGTCCGAGATAACCCGGCGGCGTGCCGAAATACTCGATAATTTCGGCTTCAGTTGAAAAACGATAACCGGCGAGACCCGGTACCTTCGCAGCCTTGATTTCGTTCAAGTCATGGTCACCGCGCAGCAGCAACAGCCAAACTTGTTTGGTCGCTTTGCCGTCGACCTCGTTCTCAACCGTCAGCACAATCGATTTCACCGTGCGCGTCAGCGGCACCGACAGCAATGCAGCGACGTCTTCACACTTGGCCTTGCCCGGTGTCGCAGTCTTTGTCAGCGCTTGCGTTGGTGCTGCGCGTGGTGCGGTGATTGCTGCTGCTTCAGCCGCTTCCATGTTGGCCGCGTAATCCGACGTCGGGCAATACACAATCGCGTCTTCACCGGTATCGGCAATCACATGAAATTCGTGTGAGCCCGAGCCACCGATCGCGCCGTTGTCGGCCGCCACCGGACGAAATTGCAAACCGAAGCGCTGAAAAATCCGGATGTAAGCGTCGTACATGATCTGGTACGACTGCTTCATGCCAGCCACATCGCGATCAAATGAGTACGCGTCTTTCATGGTGAATTCGCGCCCACGCATCAGGCCAAAACGTGGACGGCGCTCGTCGCGAAACTTGGTTTGTACATGATAAAAATTGATCGGCAGCTGGCGATACGATTTAATTTCGGTACGCGCAATATCGGTGATGACTTCTTCCGAGGTTGGCTGAATGATGAAGTCGCGCCCGTGCCGATCTTTTACCCGCATCAGCTCGGCACCGTATGCTTGCCAGCGACCGGTCTCTTGCCAGAACTCGGCGGGTTGCACCACCGGCATCAATAGCTCGACCGCACCGGCACGATTCATTTCTTCTTTGATGATTGCTTCGACCTTGCGAATGACCCGCAGCCCCATCGGCATATAGGTATAAATACCGGAGCCGAGACGCTTGATCATCCCGGCGCGCATCATCAATTTATGGCTGACGATTTCGGCGTCGGCAGGGGCTTCTTTAAGGGTCGAAATAAAAAAACGTGAGGCGCGCATGTCGGAGAATTCTTTTTAAAAAAGACAGAGTTATAATCAATTCAATTTTAAAGGATTAGTTGGCTGATGCGCCTACTCTTCGCACATTTGGCACCATTTGATTTCAAGGCTTGCCACTGCAGCATCGCGGCAATGGATTGAATTCGATCACCCAGGGATGCAAACCACGAGTCGGCGCACCAAGCTGCAGAAAGTTTGGGGTGCATCATGCTGGACCGTGAAGGCTTTCGCCCGAACGTCGGCATCATTCTGCTGAATCACCACAATGAAGTGTGGTGGGGAAAACGGGTGCG
>JAYTZV010000348.1:0-3110 GCA_043741695.1 Burkholderiales bacterium | reverse complement strand
GATGTGACTACGCGGAAATCGCGCTAACGTGTCGCGTCGAAGCGGGAAAAGTGAACCTGGCAATTGGCGACAACGGCAGCGGCATTCCCGACGACGAGATGGATCGTGTACGCCGACCATTTACCCGGCTCGACACCTCACGGGGCCAGGCAGATGGATCGGGTCTGGGTCTCGCAATCATCGAACGTGTCGTCAAGCGGCACGGTGGCAAGCTGCAGCTGCGTAATCGGCCCACTAGCGGCCTTATTGCGGAAATCACGCTGCCGTCAAAATCGACGTGAGTGCCAAACGGAAAATTGCAGACATCGGCCATCAATCCTGCGGGACTGCCGGCAGGAACGTCGTACAATTCGCTGTCTTCATCCACGCGAATTGTCATGTTTCCAGATTATCTAGTCAGCACGCCTGCCGAACTTGAAACGCTGTATGGCGCGCCGAGCGACGGAGCAAAACGCAAAGCACTCGACCATCTCGATCCACTGTGTAGACGCTTCATCGCTGCCGCGCCTTTCATGCTGCTGGCAACCGCAGGAAGTGATGGCATGGATTGTTCTCCGCGTGGCGACCAGCGCGGCTTCGTTGAAGTGCGCGACGACCAGACGCTCTTGCTGCCCGACCGACGTGGAAACAATCGTGTCGACAGCCTGCACAACATCCTGCACGATCCACGCGTTGGCTTATTGTTTTTGATCCCCGGCGTACATCAATGCCTGCGCGTTAATGGTCGCGCACGCATCAGCATCGAGCCGTCGCTGCTGCAACGTTTTGCGCTCGATGGCGTCTTGCCGAAAAGCGTAATAGTCGTCACCGTCGAACAGGCGTTTGCGCAATGCGCACGTGCCGTGCAGCGCGCGCAGTTGTGGGCTGCAGATCCGGCCTCGGAATTCAGTAGCGAATGTAGCATCGCCAGCCTGCCCGGCGCACATATCGATGGCCTCGCACAAACACCAACGACATCGAATCAAACGCGATAAATCAACGCGACCGCTTCTGCGGCAATGCCTTCTTCACGGCCAAGATAACCCAGCTTTTCATTGGTCTTGGCCTTCACATTGACCTGCTCTGGCGTTACACCAACGGCGTGAGCGATGTGCGAAATCATCTGCGGAATATGTGGTGCCATTTTTGGTGCCTGCGCAATAATCGTGGCGTCGATATTGCCGATCGCGTATCCCGCTTGCTGCACACGCAGTGCAATCTCGCCCAGCAACGTCATCGAATCGGCATCCGAAAAACGCACATCGGTATCCGGAAAATGCTTGCCGATATCGCCCAGCGCAGCAGCACCGATTAGCGCATCGGTCACCGCATGCAGCAATACATCGGCATCCGAATGCCCCATCAAACCGGTGGCATGTGGAATCGTCACACCACCAATAATGAGCTTGCGGCCAGCGACCAACGCATGGCAATCGTAGCCTTGACCGATACGAAACGGCGGGAGTTGGTTCATCAGATTCCTTTCAACATGCATGCTGCCAGCACCGCGTCATCGGGCCGGGTCACTTTGAAATTGAGTGGACTGCCTTCAACCAAGAGCGGTTGCAAGCCAAGCGCTTCGACCGCACTGGCTTCGTCGGTGCAGTCCGGCGCTGCTCGCAGCGCACGCAGCAGCAAATGATGACGGAACATTTGCGGCGTCTGTGCCGACCATAGCGCGCTGCGGTCGATGGTTTGCACCACCCGTTGATCGCTGCCGCGCTTGAGCGTGTCGGCCAGTGGTATGGCAAGCAGTCCGCCCACCGCATCGTCGCCAACTGCAGCAATCAATCGTTCAATTAGCGCCTTGGTCAAGCCAGGCCGCGCTGCATCATGCACCAATATCCAATCGGTCGACGTAACATCGGTCTGCATCGCAGCCAGACCGTTCAACACCGTCTGATGCCGCGTCGCGCCGCCGCAGCGCAATACCGTCAAAGCGTTAGAGTCGTTCGATTGGCGCTTTGCAAGCAGTGCATCGATATGCGGATCATCTTCTGCCACCACCAGATAGGTATGGTCGATCGCCGCCGCGTGTGCGAAGGTATCAAGTACGATGTGTAGCATCGTGCGCTCACCCAGTGGCACATACTGTTTCGGTATTGCTGCCTGCATCCGGTTGCCGATTCCCGCTGCAGGAATCAATGCAATACACCGTGCACGCGTCATGCCGCTACCGATCTGAACAGGTCAATAAAATAGGAGTACGTGGAATAGCTGATGATAAGACCTGCTAGGGATATGAATGAACAGGCACGCGGCGAGCACCGTATGCATCGTTTATAATCGCAGTTTACTTTTTGACTGTCAATTCGACCTCGACCGCTGCACACAACGCGACCGAGGTTCGCGAAGAACCTACCCTCCCCGATGTCATTTCAGCTCCTGCAGTCTTTACCTAAACCAGGTCAGCGCTTTGCGTTACCAGCACTGCACGGCTCGGCCGATGCGTGCGTGCTGGCACGCGCTGGCAGTGCTCTGAAAGCACAAAAGAAAATGCTGGCGGTCGTGGTTGCCAATGCCGCCGATGCACAACGGCTGCTGGCCGAAATTCCGTGGTTCGTCGAAGAAGGCCTGCCAGCTCTGCGCTGTCACCTGCTGCCAGATTGGGAGACCCTGCCCTACGACGCCTTCTCGCCGCATCAAGATCTGGTGTCCGAGCGCCTTGCTACGCTGTACGAAGTGCAAAACGGCCAGTGCGATGTATTGATCGTGCCGGCCACCACGGCACTCGTGAAAATGGCACCACCGTCGTTTCTGGCGGCGTACACATTCTTTTTCAAGCAGGGTGAAGTACTCGATGAAGCACGTCTCAAAACGCAGTTGCAGTTAGCCGGTTACACCCCCAATACGCAAGTCATGCTGCCCGGCGAGTATTCGGTGCGCGGCGGCTTGATCGATCTGTTTCCGATGGGCTCGGCGCTGCCGTATCGTATCGACCTGTTCGGCGACACGATCGAGACCATCCGTACCTTCGATGCCGACACGCAGCGCTCGCTCTATCCAGTGCGCGAAGTGCGCCTGTTACCGGGTCGCGAATTTCCAATGGACGAACCGGCGCGCACTGCGTTCCGCAGTCGCTGGCGCGAAATATTCGAAGGCGATCCATCGCGCTCGTCGATCTACAAAGA
>JAYTZV010000347.1:0-22235 GCA_043741695.1 Burkholderiales bacterium | reverse complement strand
TGCGGGTAACCGGTCCGTATCTTGCGATGGTGACGCTGGCCTTCGGCACCATCATTCAGATTCTGATCAATGAAATGACGTTTCTTACCGAAGGGCCGCTTGGCCTCAAGGTGCTGAAACCGAACTGGTTCGGCCATAAGGCAACCGAGGTAGAGTTTTTCTATATCGTCGCAGTTATGATGGTGCTGTCGCTGATAGTCGTACACCGGATTCTAAAGTCCCATCTTGGGCGCGCCTTTCAGGCTCTGCGCGACAGTCCGATTGCTTCAGACTGTATGGGCGTATCCGTGTACCGCTACAAAGTGTATGCGTTTGTGATCAGTGCAGCACTGGCGGGTCTTGCCGGTAGTTTGTACGCCTATTCCGAAGAATACATTTCACCGAACACCTACAACTTTGAACTGACTATTCTCTTCTTGCTGGCCATTATTATGGGTGGCCGCAAGACGCGTAGTGGTGCATTGCTTGGCGCTTTCATTGTGGTCACGCTGCCGAGTTTGCTGGCTGATATCAACCTGTTCCGCCAAATCGCCACGGCAGCTGCAGTTATTGGTGTGCTCGGAGGTGGTTTCATGCTGGCCAAAGGGCGCAGCACTGCACGTGAGATTGCCGTTCCTGTACTCGCCACAGTCGGTATGGCGCTTTTCTCCTACAAGCTTGAAAATATTACCGATTGGCGATTGACGATCTTTGGCTTGATGACCTTGTTCGTTGTTTACTATTTGCAAGACGGTATTATCGGGTTCTTCCGCGGCATGTTTGTCAAGGGCTCAGCGCGTGACCTACCGCAGAATACGGTGCAAGTCGACGAATCGAAGGCTTGGGAGATTGCACCTAGCACTGCCGGAACGGGTTCCTCGTTACTGAATGCCAAGCAGATCCTGATGCAATTCGGTGGTTTGAAAGCGCTCAATCAAGTCGATCTGACAATTTCAAAAGGAACGGTGCATGGCTTGATCGGTCCGAACGGGTCGGGCAAAAGTACCATGATGAATGTGTTGACCGGCATATACAAACCCACTGCAGGTGCGGTGGAATTTGGCGGCGCGGTTATTTCAGGGAATACGCCTTCCGCGATCGCATTAGGCGGTGTGGCCCGTACCTTCCAGAACGTACAATTGTTTGGCGAAATGACCGCGACGGAAAACGTGCTGGTGGGTCTGCACAATACGTTCCGTAGCAATGTGCTGGACGTGATGCTGCATACGCCGCGTTACAAACGCGAAGAAGCGCGTGCACGCGAACGTGCTGCCGGCATCTTGCAATTCGCTGGTCTGTCGGCACTGGCGCAGGAAGAAGCGCGCAATCTGCCTTACGGAAAACAGCGCGTTCTCGAAATTGGTCGCGCACTTGGCTTGAACCCGCAATTGCTGCTGCTTGACGAGCCTGCGGCGGGACTGACGTCTCCCGATATCAAGGAGCTGGTCGCCATCATCGACAAAATCAAGCAGCATGGCATCACGATTATCTTGATTGAGCATCATATGGATGTCGTGATGTCGATTTGCGATGTCGTCACCGTTCTTGATTTTGGCCAAAAAATCGCCGAAGGCGAACCTGCAGCGGTACAGGCGGATCCAAAAGTGATTGAAGCCTATCTGGGCGGCAGTATCGGCGATGAAGCGCCGGTGGCCGCAACACCAACTCTTGCCGGAATCTGACATGCTGACCATCTCTAACCTGCACGCCGCTTACGGCAAAGTTGAAGTCCTCCACGGTATCTCGCTCGATGTTCCGAAAGGTAAAGTTGTGACCCTGATCGGCTCCAACGGTGCTGGAAAAACCACGACGATGCGTGCCATCTCTGGCATGATCAAACCAAAAACCGGAACGGTGAAACTGGACGGCAAAGACATTACTGGGCTTGAGTCGCACAAGATCGCGCGTGCGGGTATGGCTCATTCACCCGAGGGTCGACGGGTATTTTCGACGATGAGTGTGACCGACAATTTGCTGCTTGGTGCGTTCCCGCGTTTCACCCGCTCGCGTCCGCGCGGTGATATCAAGGTCGATCTGGAAAGAGCACTTGAACTGTTTCCGCGGCTGAAAGAGCGACAGCATCAACTCGCCGGTACTTTGTCGGGTGGCGAGCAGCAGATGTTGGCCATGGCGCGGGCGGTGATGCTCAATCCCGAAGTTATTTTGCTCGATGAGCCATCCATGGGCTTGGCACCGATTCTCGTCGATGAAGTGTTTCGCATCATCCTGCGCCTGAAAGAGCGCGGCGTCACAATGCTGTTGGTCGAGCAATTCGCTGCGGCGGCGCTGAATGTGGCCGATTATGGATACGTGATGGAAAACGGTCGTATTTCCGTCCACGGTCCGGCAAATAGCTTGAAGGATGATCCGGCAGTCAAGGCAGCCTATTTGGGTGGCGGCGCATCGCACCACTGAAATAACAGGGGCTATTGATAACAGGGGGCCGTTGGTTCCCAGTTTTGGCGGTCGATCAGCCTGCAGCGCTACAGCGCGTTTGAGCGTGGCTTGTCTGTTGCATCGTCTCGTTGTGGTGTCGATTGCGATGCTGGGTCTGCCCGAAGGTCGCCAAAACGGCCTCGTTTTTCTCGTTCCCTCTGTCGCAGTACGTCAATCATGACATTAAAGGTGCGTGAGAGCCTGCCTAGTTCATCGCGCGCCGTCACCTTTACCGTTGCATTGTCGTAGTCGCCGTTTTTCAAGGCATGCGTTGCGCGAATCAGTCGTTCGATTGGTCGCACAATACTGCGCGAAAACAGGATTGCCAAAGTTAAAAAAATCACTCCCAGCACAATTACACTGGTCAACACGCGCTTGAATAGTCGGTTCAGCGGGGCCTCAAAAAAATCGCGCGATTCTGAAATACTGACTACCCAGTTCTGCCCGCGAACGGGTGCATAGCCCACAATTTCGTTTTTTTTCGAGATGGTGGAGTAGATATCGATATACCCTTCTTTGCTAGCACCGATCATTGCCCGTGCCAACAAAGGCATGCCCAGATCATCGGGCGGGCTTCGGCCAAAGCGTTGATCGGCAATAATTGCATCGCGCTGCTGGGCCATCAGCGGCGCAAGACTGCGATAACGCAAATTTGATTGCGGGTGATAAATCACGACGCCGTCACCATCAATCAACATTGGTGTGCGATGGTTGCCGAGACGGGCAATATCGAACAGATCGTCAACCGCGGTACCTCGCAGGCGCAAGACAACGACGCCGATAATCCGGGCGTCGTCCGCATGCACCGGATTGGCATAATAAATTCCCGCCTCACCATCCACCGCGCTGACGAGAATGCCAGTCATGTTCGGACGATTTTCCATCGCGCGTTTGAAGTAATCCCGGAATTGATAATTGTGACCGAGTACGTCGGCGTCGCTCGAGGCGATAGCGTCCCCGTTTGGGTTCATCACCGTGACCAGTGCAACATCGGGATTGGCCGACACCACGCTAATGAGCTTTGCGGTGATCGCCGCCGTCGCTGCCGGTGATGGCTGTGCGAGGAAATGGGTGAAGTCCTCGTCGGAACCGAGGTAAGTCGACAGGTGGCGGTTATCGTCCAGTAGCTGCGACAATCTGCCCGCCGTGCTGCGGGCAAGTTGTTCGAGGTTATGCAGTTCGTTCGCCGAGACGTTTGTTAGCGTTGCCTGTAAGTTGATATAGGCGGTAATTACCATTGGGAGCAGTGCAGCGAGCGACATCGCCACGATCATTTTGATCGACATCGGCCATGACACGGGCCGAATTACATTTCGAAGAAGCAGGACGACCGACCGTGTGCGAGAGCGTCTCGATTTTATCGACGCGGGCGTTCCGCCGTCCCCCGTTTCTTCTGCATGTAACGCCTCCTGCAAATTGAGTATCTCTCCATGAGCCGCAAACAACGCTTTACGCAATTGCGTAATTTGCTGCGGCCGGTCGGCTGGATCGAGCCGTAAGGCCGCGTCAATTGCCAGCAAAAATTTTGTGCTAAAGCGCGATTTAGCAGCTTCGGTGGCGGCGATGAGTGGATCAACGCCATCCAGTCGTAACGGCGCTGAGGGGGGCTTGTTGCCAGTCGTCATCCAGTACAACGTCGCACCGAGCGAATAGACATCGCTTGTCGCTCGTTGTGCGGAACCGTCATATTGCTCGGGCGAGGCATATCCAGGCGTGACCGCCGCCGCCGCCTGTTGCCGCTCCGGTCGAGTTTGGCTCGCAGAACCAAAATCGAGTAACACCAGACTCTTATCGGAGCGGCGGACATGAATATTGTCGGGTTTGATATCGCGATGCAGATAACCAGCGTCGTGCACCATCGCCAAGCCGTCGAGAAGGGGTTGTAACAGCATCAGCAAATCGCGTTCGGGCAGATCTCGATGCATCGGCCACCATTGTTTTAGCGACTGGCCGCGCTCGTACTCAAGCACGATGTAGGCGGTGTTGTGTGCTTCGAAAAATCGGATTACCCGAACGATATTATGGTGACGGAAGGTAGCGAGGATGCGCGCCTCCACCAGAAATTGGTCGAGTCCACGCTGGTAGTCGTGCTGATCTTCCAATGAGCGTGGTGCAACCGAATGGTCGGAGGTGCGCAAGGCAACATCTACCGGCAAGTATTCCTTGATGGCGACTTTGCCGTAAAGGTGGATATCGGTTGCGAGGTAAGTAATGCCAAAACCGCCTTCTCCGATGACCGAATCGATCCGGTATTCAAGAAGCCGAAAGCCACACGGCAGCGGCGGTTGTTGCCGGAAAGTGTGGTTGACTTCCCATTCAAGATCCGACGACGTATTGGCGTAGTCGCTGGCAGATGTGTCATGCGCTACATCGTGGGAGGCATTGGTGAACGGTGGATGCTGGTTTGCCATCTGACCGAAATGGCCGACGGATTCTGGACTGGCTGGAACCGTATTGCCGTCGGTCGTCTTCAGCATCCGTGTTCCCTCCGCCAGTAATCGGGTGCGCTGTAGGCGCGCCGCAGGAAATCAATCAAGGCTCGAATACGTAGCGGCAGATGACGCCGCTGCGCAAAAATGGCATAGATGTCATTGCCGGGTGCAGCAAAGTCGTCAAGCACGGTGGCGAGCTGGCCAGATTCGATTTCGCTGCCAACCTCCCACATCGATCGCCAGGCCAGACCACGACCACTGAGCGCCCAATCGTGCAGCACCTCGCCATCGTTACACACCATGTTGCCGTTGATTTTGATCGTGACGTTTTTGCCGTTTTGCCGGAAGGTCCAGCCACGCTGACTTCCATCGCTGCTGATGGCGAGGCAGTTGTGTCTTGCCAGTTGATCGAGCGTTTTTGGTGCGCCGTGGCGTTTCAGGTAGGCGGGAGAAGCGACCACTACCCGCTTGTTTTCAGCCAGCTTGACGCCAACCAGACTGGAGTCGGAAAGGGTGGCAATACGAATCGCGACATCGATGCCCTCGGCAAGCAAGTCGACCACGCGATCATTTAAATTTAGGGTCAGGCTGACATCGCGATGCTCGGTTAAAAAAGAGGGCAGCAGTGGCGCGACGTGTTGCCGGCCAAAACCCGCCGGGGCAGAAATTGTCAAATGGCCGCTGGCGCGGGCGCTGCCGGCCGATACCGCAATTTCCGCCTGCGCCAGCTCGGCCAGAATGCGCTGGCAGTCCTCCAGAAAGCTGCTACCCTCCGGAGTCAGCGCAATTTTTCGCGTCGTGCGCTGCAACAGCTTGACACCCAATCGCTCTTCGAGCGCGTCGAGCCGCCGACCGATCATCGCCGGTGCGATCCCTTCAGCGCGTGCTGCCGCCGATAAACTACCCTTGGCAACGATGTCGACAAATGTGGAAATTTGTTTGAATTGGTCCATTTGTATAAGGGTGGTTTGTGCGACAACGATGTTGAGTTCTGAGTTACTGATTCGTTGAAAAATAAATAGAGCGAGAATCGGCATTTGGCCTCGAAAATGCTCGCAAGGCCTGGGGCTTGCTGTACTTCTTGTCCTGGTCCATGTTCTTGTTTTTGTTCTTGTTCTTGTTCTTGTTCTTGTTCTTGTTCTTGTCCTTGTCCTCGTCCTTGTCCTTGTCCTTGTCCTTGTCCTTGTCTTTGTCTTTGTCCTTGTCTTTGTCTTTGTCCCTGCCCTTGCTCTTGACTTACGCCCATTTCGCTCTGTTCAATTTTCAACGCAACCGTGACTCAAAACCCGCGCCGCTTTTCCATCATAAATGATCCGCTGGGCACTTTTCTCACTGGTAATCTGCGATCAACGCCATGATTCTTTTCCGATGGTCGCGTTATCCAGCAAAATATTACGCGGACTGGCTACTTGCTTGTGGCGGTCGCAGTTGCGCCTTGCACACAGGGTAGTCGGAGCAACGCCAGAACTCATTGATGCCCGTGTCGCGCGGAGCCATTTTTTTGCCGCACGATGGACAGGAGGGCGTTGCGTAGTCTCCTTGAAAAACGCGTCTCAACAAGTCTTCTTGCTGTAATGCTGGCATTGACGTCAGCGTCTGCAGCAGCGTTGTGCCGTCAACGGCAAACAAACCCACACCGCGTGCTGCAACAAGTGCCTGGGGTGCCAGTTCACCAGCAGTAATACAAAATCCTTGCAAAATCGTCTCGCGCGACATGGCGGCATACAGGGCGCGAATTTGATCAACATCAACAACCGTATTTCCGGCAACGGTTTTGACGAGCGCGTGGGTCATGTCTTTATCGTGTTGAATCAAGTACAGCGACGCATCATCTGTTGGACTACTCGAGATGCTTACGCCCGAATACCCAATCGTTTCAAGGAAACCGAGGCAGACTTGTTCGAAGCGGCGCCATTCCAGTTGTTGCAGCACCCCCAGCGTCCACGCCGTGGGCCGCGCGGGTCGACCCAGCAGTGCATCGACTTTGAGCCTGCTGTTAGCCGCTAATAGTGCGTGTGATACCGTCTGGGATTGTGACTCACCCAAAGGATGCAGCGTGTTGGCGTGACCACCGATGGTTGGATGCCAAAGATGTGATCCCGCCACGGAATTAGCCCATGCATCAGGTAACTTTGAGTGCGGGCCGGGTGAGCGCGATACCAACGCCGACGCCGTATCGCGACGCACGCGTTTGCCAGTAGCATCTTGCCGCGCCCGTTCGCGCCGGCGACGTTTCGCTACCATCACAAGCCAAACCAGCGTCACGGCTATCCATGCTGCGAAAAGCAGGTCGGCGATACGGGCTGCATCGACGTTGCTGATGGGCGATGGAAGATTGGTTAGGCCCCAGCGTGTTGCCACGCAAGCCAACCCTAATATGATTAATACGATGTTAACAATAAAAAAAGCGGGATCACGGTCGTGCTTGCTTGCCATGCGCAAAGCCTTTCAAAATTCCAAACAGAATACGTTATGGCAAATTACCAAACCATACAGGCTGGCGGCGAACAGAGCTATCGGCTGTCGCCACCGAACGCAGCGTTTGCTGCGAATTGCTTAGTCGGCATCGATTCGCCGCGCCAGATGCACCGTGCTTTGCCAGCGTTGTCGTTCAATTGACGAGTTTGCCTCGGCCTCCAGCTCGTCCCATGATTTGCTGACTTGCGCCTGAATCAAGCGGTGTGCGACCTGCAACCCCGGCGACACGCTGCCAAAAAAAATAACGTGCGGACCGCGCTGCATCAGCAGGGTCGGGAAATTGTCAACGTCGATATCACCGACCAGGTCGGCATGTTCTTCGATATCGATCCAGACAAAATGCGCATCGGTATGCTGCGTGGCAAGTGATGCAAAACTGGCGCGGTATTCGCCACAAACGTCGCACCACGCCGCACAAAGGCAAGCAACCAGTAATGTGTCGCTTTGCAGCCATTCTTTAAGCGTGCTGCGTGTATCGGTATTCAAAGTCAGCATCGAAGGCAATTGCGATTGGGATTCATTAAAGGAAGCAAAGCAAAAACAAAGCAGAGGTAAAGCAAAGATAAACGTATCGTAGCCGATCTCGGTAGGACGGCACAATCGACGAGAATTTGGGCAATCGCATTGCGACCCGCCTCGTGCGCGTTAAAATACGTAACATGACCACGTTGATCGCTATCGAAACTTCCACTGATCTGGCTTCGGTTGCCTTATTGAAACACGGTCGCATCTCGGTGCAAGTTGCCAGCGGAACGACCACGCATTCACAATCGATCCTGCCAATGATCCAGCAATTGCTGCATGACGCCGGTATCAGGCTAACGCAGTGCGATGCCATTGCCTTCGGCGCAGGCCCCGGTTCGTTTACTGGCGTGCGCACTGCCTGCGGCGTGGCGCAGGGTCTCGCCTTCGGTGCCGACTTGCCAGTGCTTGCGATCAACACACTTGAAGCGATGGCGCAGGCCTGTCATGACGTGACGGGTGCTGTCGGTGTGCTACCGATACTGGATGCCCGTATGGGCGAAGTGTATTGGGCACAGTATGATTTCTCGAAAGAATTGGCACTCGTGATTCCGCCGTGTCTATCGGGCCCGGAAGGTGTCCTCCCGCAGGGTAAGGTCACAGCGTGTGGAAATGGCTTGCTCGCCCACGCTGCGCAGTTTGCAGGACGTGCTTTCGTCGACGACGCACGACCTGATCTGATGCCGCATGCAGCGCAGATTGCGCGATTGGCACAGCGCGCCTTGGTCTCCGGCTTGCAGGTAGCAGCGCGCGACGCGCAACCCGTTTATTTGCGTAATCAGGTCGCATTGACGACGGCAGAACGCGCGCAAAAAAAATTGCAGGCGGCGACATGAGTGCAGTTATCCGTCCACTGACTGTGCCGTCGTTTGATGGCGTGTTACAGCTCACTGTAATGTCAGATGCCGATCTGGCCGAAGTGACGGCGATTGAAGATCAGATTTACCCGCACCCATGGACTCGGGGCAATTTTCTCGATTCTTTGCGTAGCGACTATCAATGTCGCGTGCTGCGCGACGGCCACGGCCGCATGATTGGTTATTTTTTGTTGATGTTGCTAGTTGACGAGGCACATCTGTTGAACCTCAGCGTGCGTGCCGACTTGCATGGGCGAGGGCTAGGCCGCTATTCGTTGAGTAAGATTGCGCAACTGTCGCACGCCAATCTGATGTCATCCATCTTGCTGGAGGTGCGCCCATCCAACCTCCGCGCGCTGGCAGTGTATGAACGCTACGGCTTCGTGCGTATTGGCGTGCGCAAACACTACTATCCTGCCGCTGGACAACGTGAGGACGCGATCGTCATGCGACTGGTGTTATGAGCGACGCATCAATACACGATGCGCGGCGCCGCGCACTGCTGCGTGAAATGGGACTTGGCCCTACCTGGGTGCGCCGGCAGACGGCGGTACTTGTGTTGCATCCAATCCGGTCGTCATCAGCGGACTGTGAGACCGGGAGCGCCGTGGCGGTAGCCGGCGCTGCAGTGACTGCATCGTCAGTGACAGCATCAGCAGCAACGTCAGCAGCAACGTCAGCAGTAACGTCAGTGACTGCATCCGCAACGGCATCAGCAACGGCACCAGCAACAGCACCAGCAACGGCACCAGCAACGGCATCGATCGCAGCGGCTTCAGATGCTGCAAGCAAAGCTGTCGACGCCGCCCCGCCAATGCCGTCTGCGTGGGATGCGCCGCTGACGCTGGACGTATCTGCAACGGTGCCATCCGATGCCGAAATCGCCGACATGGACTGGCCGGCGTTGCAGAGCGCAGTCGCTGCCTGCACGCGCTGTCCACTGTGCAAGACGCGTCGCCGCACGGTATTCGGCGCCGGCGATCTGCGCGCACGCTGGCTGCTGGTTGGCGAGGGTCCCGGTCGCAATGAAGATCAGCAGGGCGAACCATTTGTCGGTCCCGCTGGAAAATTGCTCGATAATATGTTGCATGCAATTGAGCTTAGGCGCGGTGAGAATACCTACATCGTCAATGTCGTCAAGTGTCGCCCGACCGATTCCAGCGGTAACGATAGGGCACCGAGCGCCGAAGAAGCTGCTGCCTGCCGGCCTTATCTCGATCGTCAAATTGCGTTGCTGCAGCCCACTACTGTTATTGCCCTCGGCAAAGTCGCTGCGCTGTCGTTGTTGGGCAGTGACCCAAAAACCCCCGTCTCTGCGCTGCGCGGCGTTGTGCACCGCCACGGCGCGGCGTCACTGGTTGTGACGTATCACCCGGCCTACTTGTTGCGTAAGCCACTCGATAAAGCCAAGTCGTGGCAGGACCTGTGTTTGGCGCGACAGGCGACAGATGCAGCGCCGTCAATATCGGATTGAGCTGCGCACAATGCCGCCATTGTCGACTCGCCCTATGCTGGATTACTCGCTGCCTGCTTCCTGCCAAACATGGTTTCATGCGCGCTGGTCGGGCTTGTCCGACCCACACGTACGGGCACTGGCCTGGTTAATTACTGCGCCTGACTTGCTCGCTGTCGATGCCGTGCAATGGCAGGGAAAAATTGCCACTTTGCCCCCCGATCCCGAAGCGGATGCGTGGTTACACATGCTGAATCAGCATCCGGCCGAGTTGCACGCTTTCTTACAAATCGGGCCGTTTGAACGGCTCGGCCGGTATGCAGAAAAACTCCTGGCATTTTATTTTCGGCATCAGGGCAGGCTGGTTGCACACGGCGTGCAGGTGCATGATCAGAATAATCACACCATCGGCGAGTTTGATTTTTTTCTGCGTTCGGGTGACGCGGTCGTGCATTGGGAATTCGCAACCAAGCTCTACCTGATGGCGGGTAGCGAAGATAGCGATTGTTTTGTTGGACCGAATCTGGCCGATACCTTGCAGGCAAAGATGAGCAAGATTCTTGATCGGCAATTGGCGCTGAGCCACCATCCAGCGGCCAAGCCTTTCTTGCCGGCCGCGGTCGCTGATGCGCAAGCATTGATCAAGGGTTGGCTGTTTTATCGCGAGGGGGATGCGGATGCATCGCATGCCGGTCTCACGCCCAATCATTGCCGCGGGTTCTGGTGTACGCGTTCGCACGCCGCACAGCTCGACGCAGACTGTTTTGTGTTGTTGCCGCGTTTATCGTGGCTGGCACCGCTACGGATTGATGTGAGCCAAACATTGAATCGCACACAGTTGCTGCACGCGCTCGAAAGTCATTTTTTGGTGGATGCGATGCCGCTGCTGCTTTCGCAATGCCGCATTGACGAGGGCATCGCGCTGGAAGTATCGCGCGGCTTTATCGTGCCTGACGACTGGCGCGAACGCGCGGGGGAGCGCACTCAGCGCGCCTGCATCACGATCTGATAGGTCGTCTGGCTGGAGTCAGTGCCTGTGTGCGCCGATCAATGCCAGCGAATCAAATTCGCGCTGATTCAAACGATGCCGGCGCATCATCAGCAGCATCGTAGCTGCGACAAATAGTCCGAATAGCACGATCACGGTGTTCACATTCATGTTGATCTTGATCATCAGTGCGTACAGCATCAACATACCGAGTACCGAAATCTGTTCATTAAAGTTTTGTACCGCAATTGAATGACCTGCACTCATGAGCACATGGCCACGATGTTGCAGCAACGCATTCATCGGCACCACGAAAAATCCGGAGAGCATGCCGACCAGCATTAACAACGGATAGGCCAGCCAGACATCGTGAATCATCGTCATCGATATCACCACCAGACCCATCACGACGCCCAGAGGCATTACATCCAGCGATTTTTTCAACGGTACAAAGCGTGCCGCCGCGACCGCGCCGACGGCCACGCCAAGCGCGACCACCCCTTGTAAAATTGCGGCACGGTCAAGCCGCAGGTGTAACGACTGCTCTGCCCACTTCAAAACGATAAATTGTAGCGTTGCGCCGGCACCCCAAAACAGCGTGGTCACACCGAGGGATATCTGGCCAAGTTTGTCTTTCCACAGCATGCGATAGCAGCGCGAAAAATCCGTGATCAGATGCCATGCGTGGCAACGCTGACGCGCATAGCGTGCACCGGTTTCGGGAATGCGCAAGTTGAATACAGCTGCAATCAGATACATCGCCGCGATTACACTCAGCGATGCCTTCACCGGTGTATCGACGCCGGTATCGATGAACGGCATATCAAAACTGAGCAGGGCCGCTGATACCTGCGGATTAATGAGTGCACCACCCAATACGGCACCAAGAATGATCGAGGCGACTGTCAAACCTTCGATCCACCCATTGGCCATCACCAGTTTTTCGGCTGGGAGCAGTTCAGTCAGGATGCCGTATTTTGCGGGAGAGTATGCGGCCGCGCCAAGCCCGACGATCGCATAGGCCGCGAGCGGATGAAGTCCGGCAAACATCGATGCGCAGCCGCCGATCTTGATCAGGTTGGTGATGAACATCACCCGGCCTTTGGGTAGCGCATCGGCGAACGCGCCGACGAAGGCAGCTAGTAGTACATACGACAGGCCGAAAAACAATTTCAGCAGCGGCGTCATCCATTGTGGAGAATGCATCTCCGTCAACAGCGCAATGGCGGCGATCAGCAACGCATTGTCGGCCAGCGACGAGAAAAACTGCGCTGACATGATGGTGTAAAAACCGCGGTTCATTCGCATTCTTGACTGCTGCCCCTCCAAGTCCGGCTTGCTTTATACCATGAATACTTTCGCTCTTCGAGGATTAACCGCATCGTACAGAAAGGCGATTCAAGTAAAATCAAGAACTCACACTGGAACACCAATCTTCTATCCCGCAATTGCGGTTTTCAACCACCATGCCAAGACCGCTTGTTGCCACTATTCGCCTTGCCGCGCTGCGTCACAATCTTGACATCGCGCGACGTCAAACACCGCGAGCCAAGGTGTGGGCCGTGGTCAAGGCGAACGGTTACGGCCACGGTCTGGAACGTGCCATGCGTGGCTTCGATGCTGCCGATGGGCTTGCCTTGATCGAGCCGGAAAGCGCAGTGCAGTTGCGCGAACTCGGCTGGCGCAAACCGATCCTGTTGCTCGAAGGATGCTTCGATGCAGATGATATGCACCTCGCCGCGCGTCATCAATTCGATCTGACGATCCATTGCGCTGAGCAACTTGATCTTTTTGAGCACGCGTCGATTCTCTCGCCATTGCATATCCATTTGAAAATGAACAGCGGCATGAACCGCCTCGGTTTTACTCCAGACGATTTTGTGTTGGCGTATCAGCGTTTGCGATCGAATCCAGCAGTGGCTTCGCTGACGCTGATGACGCATTTCGCCAATGCCGATGCAAACGATGCTGTCGTGTCAGTCAGCGATCAGATGCACGTGTTCAGCCAGGTGTGTAGCACGCTGGAGGGCACATGGAGCGTAGCAAATTCGGCTGCCAGCTTGCGTCACGCCGATGTGCGCAGTGACTGGGTGCGCCCTGGCATCATGCTCTACGGCGGATCTGCCGGCGCGTTTTCCGCTGCCGATGTTGCGTTGCAACCTGCGATGACGCTGCGTAGCGAACTGATCGGTATCCAGCGTATTTCAGCCGGCGACGCGGTCGGCTATGGCAGCCGCTTTGTGGCCTCGGTACCGATGACGATTGGCGTAGTGGCCTGCGGTTATGCGGATGGCTACCCGCGACACGCTCCGAGCGGAACACCGATCTTGGTCGATGGCATCATGACGCGTGTCGTCGGCAACATCTCCATGGACATGCTCACGGTGGATTTGTCGCCGATTCCCGACGCGCGGGTCGGTACCGAGGTCACTTTGTGGGGTGATGGCTTGCCGATCGATGAGGTGGCGCGCGCTGCAGGTACGATTGGTTATGAGCTGATGTGTGCGGTCGCCCCACGTGTACGCATGGTTGAGCTTGGCTGATCGCCTTATCTGGCTGCGCAATTTGACGGCGCAACATTACTAATTGAAGACCCGCACCTCGTTTTAATTTCCGTTGCAACTATTTCATGGCAAAAATAAAAACCAACTACACCTGCACCGAATGCGGCGGCATCAGCAACAAATGGACGGGTCAGTGCCCGTCCTGCGCCCAATGGAATACGCTGGTCGAAACATTGATTGAGCCGGTGGGCCTGAATCGTCTTTCGCAGCAACAGCACGTGGGACTTGCACAGACCGCACCGGTACTGTCGCTGGCCGATATCGAAGCGATCGATGTGCCGCGATTCGGTACAGGTATCGAGGAATTCGATCGCGTGTTGGGAGGTGGTCTGGTCGCGGGGGGCGTGGTGTTGATCGGCGGTGACCCGGGTATCGGCAAATCAACCTTGCTGCTGCAGGCGTTGGCAAACTTATCGCGTAGCAAAAAAGTGCTGTACGTTAGCGGTGAAGAATCTGGCGCGCAGATCGCTTTGCGAGCGCGTCGGCTTGCAGTCGATGCCAAAGACCTGCAACTGCAGGCTGAAATCCAGCTGGAAAAAATTCTTGCTACGCTAGCCGAACACAAGCCGGACGTCGCGGTGATCGATTCAATCCAGACTGTGTATTCCGATGCCCTGAGCTCGGCACCGGGTTCGGTTGCGCAGGTGCGTGAGTGCGCGGCGCAATTAACCCGCACCGCAAAGCAATCTGGCATCACCATTATTATGGTCGGCCATGTCACCAAAGAGGGTGCGCTCGCCGGGCCACGCGTGCTGGAACATATCGTCGATACGGTGCTTTATTTTGAAGGTGATACGCATTCGAGTTTTCGGCTGGTGCGCGCGTTCAAGAACCGCTTCGGTGCCGTAAATGAGCTCGGTGTGTTTGCGATGACCGAAAAAGGATTGAAAGGCGTCTCCAATCCTTCGGCCTTGTTTTTATCGCAGCACGATAATCAGGTGCCGGGTTCGTGCGTGATGGTGACGCAAGAAGGCACACGTCCATTGCTGGTTGAAATTCAGGCGTTGGTCGATACTTCCCATTTGCCTAATGCACGCCGCTTATCGGTCGGGCTTGAGCAAAATCGATTAGCGATGCTGTTGGCCGTATTGCATCGGCATGCAGGTGTCGCCGCATTCGATCAGGATGTATTCATCAATGCCGTAGGTGGTGTCAAAATCACTGAGCCGGCTGCGGACCTGGCGGTGCTTCTGGCTATCCAGTCATCGATGCGCAACAAGCCATTGCCGCGTGGTCTGGTAGTGTTTGGCGAGGTTGGTCTGGCTGGTGAAATTCGTCCTGCACCGCGTGGTCAGGAGCGTCTGCGTGAAGCTGCCAAACTTGGCTTTTCTATTGCAATGATTCCCAAGTCGAATGCGCCGAAACAAGCCATTGAAGGTCTGACGATCATCGCGGTGGAACGCATCGACGAAGCACTCGAAAAAATTCGCGATGCAGCATCATGAAAATGCGCGGTACGTGTTGCATTTCAGGCCAGGTATTTTTTCATCCAAACGGCGCGATCCGTGTTCATAACCAGAATTTCATCAGCACTGCGAGGTTAGGCGACGAGGTCGTGTTGGCACAGCTCACCGCCATTTTTTTTACATCGCCAGCGGTTAATAGCCATTGGTGGTGATTTTTTACAAGCGTACCGTTCCCGTTCGTGATGCGCGGGGCGCTACACAGACTTTCAGGTATTTGCCAGGTCATTTCTTTAAGCGATGTGAGGTTGCTGGCGCGCAATTCAAGCCGGCCATGATCGCTGATCAAGTTCCAGACCGTCCTCTCGCGTGCCGACATAAAGCGAGCGGTTTCAGTCATGGTGCGCCACTTGAAGTGATGTTGCTCGGCAAGCGCTTTAGTCGTGGCCAGCAAGGACTGCATCGACTCGGCAAAGTAGGGCACGCCAATCGGATGACAATAAATCTGCCGGATCGTTTGATTGGTCGCTGCAAAATTTGCCAGTGACAACAACCATTCGGTCACCGGTGCAGCGTTCAGACGGGCAAACATCGCTTCTTCGAACGATGCAATCCGACCGAAGGGTGTGATCGGAATTGACCAGATGCTGTTATCGGTCATTTTGTTATTACGGAATGTACGGGTCGGACCCATGCCCAGATTGGACGTCGTGTAATAAGTCAGCACATCATGTTCAGAAAGCCACTGGGTTACCCACTGTGGGTGATTGCCATTGGGTGCAGAATATTCAGTGACCTCGTGACGGGTAATTTTTTTTATCGCATCGTTGTTCATGATGAGAAATTTTTCATAACTATCGCGATTTCCCTCGGAGACGGTGGTGCCGAAATAATTATGGATCCATCCACCGTGATTGCCAATCGCATTCCCGCGTGACTGAAGATAACGAATCCACTGCTGGGTCAATGCGTTATGCGGCACATCCATACCGAGACCGTCACCAAACTGGTTGACGTCTGGTCCTGCAGTGAAGTGGATGGAATAGGGTCCTTGATCGAATATCCCCATTTTTTGCAATGCCGTAAGACTTTTTATCGCAGAACCGTTGTCGACGTGGATGTTCAAAATCAATCCTCCGATTCCGTTCGGTGCTGACAAAAGACGAGGCAGCTCGACAAAATCATCTGAAAAATAACGCACGAAATCATGCATCAGCAAACCGTCGGTGCTATTTTTTAGCAAGCTGAGGGGCAAATTTACAAACAGCACACGACCCGCACCGACATGCCGCTGGGTTGCTACCACTTGCCGCTCCGGAGTCACCATCAACACGTCGGTATCTCGCGCAATTTTGCCGGTTTGAAAGACCGGATATTGCAACTCCTGATATCGATAGGTAGTCATCCACTGATCAAACGTTTGCCCGCGAAAGTGAATTGGTTCGAGCATTTCGGTCCGACCGGGTGTCACGGCGAGTTGGATCATTGCGTCGGTTGCAATGACTACAGGTCGCGTAACGATGACGTCCTTTCCGAACTCGTCATACATCGCATAGTCAACGCCGGTTACATCGGAAAGACGCGCTGCGTGGCCCGCGTACGCACCATTCAAATCATGGGTGAGTGCATCGAATACCAGCATCAGTTTGCCACCCGAATAGACGTATTCGCGCAAGGTATCTGTCAAGTACGTAGAGGCACGGCGGTGGGTGGTATCAGCGACAACGATGCCTGCATAGGCATGCTGATCCGCTTTACGCGCACGCAAAAACTGGCTGGCACTGACGATATCAAGTTTGATACCTTCTTCCAGCGCTACCTGCTGCCAGATATGCGTCAATTCATGGCTGGTGCCGTCGGCGACAAGTAAAGCCAACGTGTGCCGCTGGTCGAATGGAGAAATTACCGATAAAGCCATCGCACAACTCGCAAGTACGGCCGTGAGTAGCAGTATCCAGCTGCTGCTGATTGTTTTTGCATCCCACATCGAATCGTTGCCCTGGATTAAATTTACTATCGGTCATGTAGTTCGAGTGCGGACAGGATCGTCAATTGACTTGCACGCAAGCCGTGGAGGCGATGCTCGATTACTCTTGCATTCTGGCGAGCGCATGAGTCAGGCGGGACATCCGCAGGGTGGTTGAAACTAAATTTATCCCTGAGTTTAGAGATTGCCTGACCGAGGTTGTTTGCGGTGGGTCAAGTTTAGGGAGGGGTGAATCAAAAAAGTATTTCGATTGAAAATTTCTACTTCGCCGCGTAGGAACGTGTAGTTCGTTTGGTCTTCACGTGCTGCGGAGTTATTCAGCGTCCCCGGGCGACTGCCACACCGGGCGACGCTTTCTGCAACGAGATAGTCGTTCGGAACGCCCCACCCGGGCATCGCCATCCAGCTCGCATTTAAAAATGCGTATCATCGAAATACCGAAATAGCGGTCGGTTGGAGTAGTGCATTGCCAAATAAAGTGCTGCTTGATCAGGTGATGAGAACAACTACTGCGTTGCTTGCTCCGGAAGCCTGCTAACAAGGAACGAATACAACGCCACAAATAGCAAAACATCGAACACGGCGCCAAAGCAGATGTAAAGCAGTGGCATGTACAGCAGCGAGAGGTGGTAGAGCACCACCGCGTGCAGTGCGATTTTGAAAGGTGTCATGACAATAAAATAGGCGAGGATCGCTATCGAGTATGCAATCTTTGAGACCAGTGGAAAGTGCAGCAGATAAAAACCGATTGCAAGTAACACAGGAATTGCGAGGATTAGCATATAACCCATACTGATCAGATCGCGCATATGGTCGGGAATCGAGTACGGAAATTGCGATGGAATGTAGGTGAAAAAAATCAGTGCGACTGTTTGTACCGTGCATAAGATCCGCAATAGATATTTCAGCGGTAATAGTTTGCTGTTCATCCGGGTCGTCAAAGCGAACAGGAGAAACGTCACAATCGCCGATGCCAGCTTCATTGCGAAATCCGGCATCGTCGAGGAATTGTCCGGATTGATCCATTCAAAATGCAGCGCTCCGATAGTCATCGCGTGCTGCTGCGCCTGCAGCGGGATATCCATCCGCGCCATCCAGAAAAGAATCACGTTACGCCAAAACGCCATCAAATACGGCTCAACCATCAACAACATGCCGCAAAACACAATCGGTAAAACGATGGCCTCGGCCAGCAAATACGGCTCGACAGTGATCCGGCTGATAGCGCGATGCTGACGGGCTGCCGCGTGACGCGTCTTGGCGTCACGAATGGCAATCGATGCCGACTCAAAAGCTGCTTCACGCATTTGCAGCAGCTTCGACGAATTGTCTCTGTGAAGTTGCATGGGCTTCAGTCAAATTGATGCGTGAGACCAACGTCGACGCCGCTTCGCGCATAGCTGGGATTGCGATAACGATTGGCACTCACGCTGAAGCCCCAGCGCTTGTCGAGTCGATGCCGCCACGACACGCTTGCATCGGTACTGTTGAAACCCACAATGCTGGTTTTAACGGCCAGTGGCACATAACCCTCGCTACCCCATGCAAAGCGGGCTGAGAGCGCGTTCTGCGTATCAGGACTGTAGTTAGCGGCTATGAATTGCTGATGGGTGTTGACGCGTCCCGGATTGCTGCGATTGAACCGGATGCCGCCTTCAACGACCACAGGCTGATCGAAATAGTAGGCAGCACCGAGCGCAACGCTGCGGTCGATGTGGCCATCGGGGGCGTCGTAATAACCAATACCTAGCGAGCTGACGAAATTCTTCTTCGGCAGTAATTTGCGATAAACGAAACCATCGAAACGTACGCGTGGCAAGTAAAACGCACCGTCACCGAAACCTACCGAGCCGCTGGTGAACCAGTCGTCGTTAATTGTGTACGTGTCAGTCAAGCCTAAAAAATTTCCGTTGGTACCGAATTCACGCTTGTGCGACAACTCACCCTGAAATACATGGCGGTCGTTTTCATACACGCCATGCACAGTCAGCTGCCGCCATGCGGAAAAGCCGCCGGTCAAATGTTGATAACCCGTCGTCACGTCGAGGCTGCGGATTGGTGCACGCAGCAATACGTCGGGCGGATTGGTCGCTTCTGAAGCAGCCTTGCTCGTCAATGGCAGCATCAGAGCAAATGCACAAACGGAAGCTATCACGCATGCGTGCTTGCGAAGCAGTGCCGAGGACGACAACGAGAAAAAATAAAAATTATCAGACACCCGAAACTCCATTTGTAGCAAGTTCATTGACAGCAACTTTATTTGTGGCGTTGCCATTTATAGTGGGCGACAGAATTGTTGCGATACGTTGCGACGACTTACCGTCGCCGAATGGGCTGTAGTCGACCTGCATGCGGCGATAGGCCACCGCATCGGTTAGCAAACTTTGGGCATGACGCACGATCGTATCGATGTGCGTGCCGACCAGGTGCGCGCCGCCCACCTCAACCAATTCTTGTCGCTCAGTGCTGTCGCGCGCGACCAAAACTGGTTTGGCGAAGGCCGACGCTTCTTCCTGAATGCCTCCGGAATCGGTCAGTGTGAAATGGCAGCGCACTAGCAGTTCGATCAAGGCTGGATAATCGAGCGGTGCAGTAAGGCAGATGCGCTGCTGGATTGCGGCAGGCAAATTACCGAGTTCATCTTCAACGTCTTTGCGCACTGCCGGATTCGGATGCACGGGCCAAACCACAACGGTCGACGGATGATCGGCAAGGATTCTCGTAGCGGCGCGTGCGATATGGCGAATCGGTTCGCCCCAGTTTTCCCGACGGTGCGCAGTGATCAGAATGAGTTGATGATCGGCATACCGTTGCAAGAATTCGCGGGCATGCGAGGGCATCGACGGATTCGTCTGCGCATAGCCAGCTTGCAATCTGTCGCGTGTCCACAGTGCTGCATCGATTACGGTATTGCCGACTTCAAAGATGCGCTCGGCCGGAACGCTTTCAGCCAGTAGATTATTGCGGGCTTGTGGCGTGGGTGGAAAATGCCAATGTGCCAATCGTCCGATCAATTCACGGTTTTTTTCTTCGGGGAAAGGATCACGCTGATGCGTGCGCAGGCCTGCTTCGATATGAGCGACCGGCTTGTCGTGGTAATAGCCGATCAGCGCACCGATCAATGCTGATGTGGTGTCACCTTGAATCATCACAACATCTGGAGCCAGTGTTTTCATTGCCGCCTCGACGCCATCGGTCAGGGCGGATGTCAGGTGAGCAAGCGAGGTTGATTTACGCTGCAGATCAATGACAATATCTGGTGGCATATCGAAAAAACGGTAGAGCTCATGGGCAACAGCTTCATGCTGACCGGTATGAATGATTAGTACGCGGTTGCCTTGTGCCCGTAGCGCCTTGTAGACCGGTGCCATCTTGATGATTTCGGGGCGGGTGCCAAGGCAAGTCAAAAACGTTTGTGGTGCGTGCTGTGGTAGCGCAGGTAGTGCAGGTACTGCAGGTGTTACAGCTTCGGAAAAAGTGTGAGCCGTGGCCATGAAAAAAATCCTGATCGATATAAAGTGGCGGTGGTGCAGCGCTACGTTGCAAACATTTTTCAATAATGAAAAATCGCATCGCTTGATGCTGCTTTTCTTTTATATCAGTGGCAATTTTCTTCCTGATTGACAAAAGTCATACGCTGTTTGTCTTCGGCTATTTCCTTCGATTGATTGTGATCACGCAGTAATTTTCGTTGTGGATTTGCGTCAGCATGCACGCCGTGACACCGCCGATCAGACAACATGAATTACCCTGCGATCGGTTCCTGCACGAACGCCCGTTACCGCACGTCGAGTGATGCTGGCCGCGGTCCGTTGAACATGCTTGCGTGCAGCAGAACTGACAATGCGATGTACTAGCCTTGATCTCTGGCGCGTCCGAAGTGTGATGCTGCTGAAAAAATGTGCAAGAAAGGTTTGTTTGAGTCGATAAAAATCCATCCAAAAACGCTGAAACCGATTGGCGAGAACACACAAGGACACTGAATACCAACGCAGGCTCGATGGGCCCGTGTGGATTTCGTACATCAGGTAACGCGATGTCGACGCGGATCGACCCACTCGAACTTTGTTAACGTTGATTGAGGCAGTGTCGCCATGTTGCAAGCCATATCGAAATTGTGTAACGCAATTGTGTAATTTCGATATTCCGTAACATCGCGAGGTTAGTGAAGGTGCATATGGCGGCAGTGTAGACTGCCGTTCTCGAGTGGAAGATCGGCGCTGTGACAGACCTGATGCAAGCGATATCCAGATCAAGAAAATTTGCTAACCAGCGGCGGCTTGCAGTGTTGCTGGAGCAGTTCACCGTCGTACTGCGGCGTTTGGTCGTTACAACCTGCTTGTGTAATGATACGCGGCGTCGCATGGTGCAATTAGCGTTGCGCGTTCTTACTCCACGCAATGCATGCATCCCTTTGACTAACTTGATTGGTACCGAATATGTTCGATCTGCGGCATCTGATTCGTTTTCATCCCAGATTGTCGGTTGCCGTGTTCGTCGGCGTGGCGACCTGTTTTTTGGTGCCGCCGACAATGCATCCGATGACCCGGGTGCTCGCTGGCTGGAATGTAGCGGTATGGCTGTACCTAATTCAGATGGCAGTGATCCTGCGATCCGCGAACCGCGATACGGTGCGCGAAATTGCGGAAAGGGAAGACGGCAGCGCCGTCTTGGTACTGACGATCTTGTCGATTGCCGCCACCCTGAGTCTGGTCGCAATTGTCGTCGAGCTGGCGACCGCAAAGGGGATGCCGGGCAATATCAAGGTCTGGCATTATTTGCTGACTGCGACGACGGTGTTGGGTTCCTGGCTGCTGGTCGGCGTGACCTACACGTTTCACTATGCACGGATTTTTTATCGTTCATCGATCAAGCGCCGCGCGCTGTCATTTCCTGAAGGACAGTTGAATCCGACGTATTGGGATTTTTTGTACTTTTCCTTTACGATTGCGGTCGCCGCCCAGACCTCGGATGTCACTGTTCAATCGACGTTAATGCGCAAGGCAGTACTGGCGCAATCTTTACTCAGCTTTTTATTCAATGCCGCAATTATCGGTATGTCGATCAATATTGCTGCCGGCCTGGTCGGTACCTGATGAAAGAAAACAGCATGCTCGGTTTTGATTCTCGCGTGGC
>JAYTZV010000346.1:0-8784 GCA_043741695.1 Burkholderiales bacterium | reverse complement strand
CCGCATTTTAACGGACACGCCGGCACTATCCGGCCGGTGCTTTTGCTTCGCGTTTTTGCGTTATGCTTCCTGCCTGCGTATGACAACGCATTACCTCGCGTCACCACGCATCACCAAACATCACCAAGCATCACCAAGCATCACCAAGCATTCAACGCACCATTTTTTATTTTCCGGAGTCATCATGTCGATCGCCGATCTTCGCAAGGATTACAGCCACGCCAGTTTGTCACGTGCCGATGCACTGGATGATCCGATTGCACAGTTCAGTAAATGGTTTGACGAAGCGCTGCGCGCCGACATTCCGGAGCCGAATGCGATGAGTCTGGCCACTGTCGGTGCCGATGGCCGTCCTTCTTCGCGCATTGTGCTGGTCAAGCAATTCGATGCACGTGGCTTTGTCTGGTTCACCAATTACGCCAGCCGCAAAGGACACGAACTGCAGCAACACGCCTTGGCTGCTCTGTTATTTCACTGGGTTGAAATCGAGCGTCAGGTGCGTATCGAAGGTCGCGTAGAAAAAATCCCGGCAGCGGAAAGCGATACGTATTTCAACAGCCGTCCACTAAAAAGTCGCATCGGCGCTATTGCTTCCGTACAGAGCGCGCAGATCGATAATCGTGATGCACTGGAAGCGCAATTCACTGCGGCAGAAGAACAGTTTGGTGACAGTCCGGCGCGTCCAGAAAACTGGGGCGGCTACAGAATGGTGCCGGACTACCTCGAATTCTGGCAGGGTCGCCGTTCACGTTTGCACGACCGGATTGCGTATCGTCTGCAATCCGATGGCAGCTGGGAGCGCTCGCGGCTGCAGCCGTAACTTCATCACGTAGAAATGGCGGTACCAACGAACGCACTTGCGCCGCAGATGCGATGCGCGTGCATTCGATCGCCAACCCAACGTCACTGACTGCGCATTTTTTCAGCAAACATCTTGCGAAATTTTGCGACCTTCGGCGCGACCACAAAAGCGCAATAGCCCTGCAGCGGATGCTGCACAAAATAGTTCTGGTGATAGTCCTCGGCCTTGTAGTAGGTCGTCACCGGACTAAGTTCCGTGACGATTGGCGCGTCCCACACATTCGCCATTTCTGCCATCACGTGTTGCGCGGTCTCTTGCTGTTCTGCTGAGTGAAAATAAATCACCGAGCGATATTGGGTACCGACATCGGCACCTTGTCGGTTCAGCGTGGTGGGGTCGTGAATCGTGAAAAAGACTTCGAGAATTTCACGATAGCTTACGACCTCGTTGTCGAACGTCAGTCGCACCACTTCAGCGTGACCGGTGGTGCCGCTGCACACTGCGTCGTAGGTCGGATTGACAACGGTGCCGCCGGTGTAGCCTGACTCGACTGCCTGCACGCCGGTCAGTTCCTGGAAAACTGCTTCGGTGCACCAGAAGCAGCCGCCTCCGATTGTTGCGATTTCTGTTGCCATGATTTACTCCGGTTTAGGTAGGGAAGCGCTTATTGATTCTGGCGGATGGGACTGGCTTTCAAATGCGCGCGCAGCTGTGAATTCGAGGCACAAGCCCGAGGCATAAACCCGAGGCACAAACCGCGCACATATCAGTGATATTGCGAGGGTCTACGACACCGCAGCGTGCGCTTTTAGGAGCCGGGACCGCCGACATGCGTTGGCAAGCTTCTGTGAGACTTTACTGTATCGCAAAGTCGTCGCAGACGCACGATGCACCTTTTTTTCGGCATAATGTGGCAACTTTCAGGAAGCTTGATGCCCTCTCTTATTCAGACCCCCACCGCTGCGCCTTTCGATACCCGCCATTTCCGCCACGCGTTGTCCCAGTTTGCTACGGGCGTGACTGTGATCACGGCGACCGCAGCCGATGGCAGCATGCTTGGGATCACTGCTACCTCGTTCAATTCGGTCTCGCTGCTGCCGCCGCTGGTGCTGTGGAGCCTCGGATCGCAGGCCAGTAGCATGGCGGCATTCACGGCATCGACGCATTACGTGATCAACATTCTGGCCGCGGAGCAGTCCGAATTAGCGAACCGATTTGCAAGCAAAGTAGCTAACCGTTTTGATGGTGTTGAATTTGCCTTATCTGACAATGGCCAGCCAATTTTGGGTAACAGCGTCGGCTGGTTCGAATGCAGCAACCGTAGCCGCTATCCGGAAGGTGATCACGTAATTTTTGTTGGCGAAGTCGTGCGATGCGAATTTGTCAGTAGAGCACCGCTGGTGTTTCATGCGGGCGCCTATTCGTCGACAGTACCGCTATAGTTGGCGCCACCATACACTGCACGATCGGTACACCGCATGCACTGGAGATGTTTTTCTGCGTGTGTTGGTGCGCACGTTGATGTGCACGTTGATATGCAGGTAATGTGAAAGTTGATGCACACGTTGATGCGCGTGATCAATAGCGAATCGAGAAACGTTGCAACGCACGGATCAAGGAGCGTGTTCATTCAGACAGAAATTCTGGGCCGAATATCGCTTTGATACACGCTTCATTTCATCCGTCATGTCTTCCGTCATGTCTTCCGTCATTTCTTGCGTCATTTCTTGCGTCATTTCATACTTGGTTTCGCTCTCTACAACATCTGCCGCGCTGCACGCGACACAGCACAACTCTTTGCAAACCTGACGCCACGCGGGCTTAACGATCAATAAGAATTTTTTGATTGATGGAACCCGCGCACTGGTTTTGTCGACTCAGAATCGATAACCCACCGCCACATTGAATGCAACCGGATCAAGCCGGGTATCGATGGTGCGTACGATGCAGCCCGAAGTCAGCGTGGCGCGGGTCTTGAGATAGGTTTTGGTCACGCTGGTGTCGACGAACCAGCGATCGTCGAGCCGGTAGATTGCGCCGATCTGTGCTGTGACGCCGAAGCGGGAGTCGACTTCCATCGTGGTGAGACCAAGCAAAGCAATCAAGGTAGAGGTCGGTCTAGCATCCCGAAAATAAGCATAGGTCAGACCGAGACCCATGTAAGGTCGGAGCCTGGCCTCGGCATCCTGAAAGCGGTATTGTAAAAATAGCGTTGGCGGTAATTGCTGCACACTGGCGATTTTTCCGACGCCGTCTGCAGTGCCCTTACCAAAAATGTCGTGGCGGTACGGTAGTCCGATGACGAGTTCGGTCGCGATATTGTCAGTCAGCATGTACGTTCCAGAAACGATGGGGGCATATGCATGACCGACATCGACTTTGATGCCATCAGGGCCGGGCGCACTCAGATCGCCGCTGCGGACTTTTGGCCGGATACTATTTTCACCGACCTTATACGACCAATGTCCGGCACTCTGCGCGAAGCATGGCACAGTAAATACCATGGTGGCAGCACATGCCGCAGCGATCGGCAGCAATGAAATAGTACGACGATGACGACAAGAGGATGTGTTCATGCAAGTCTCCCAAAATGAATTTATGCGATGCAGGCGCGTCAACGCAGGCGTACGAACGCGCTGTCGTACTGATGAAAAAATCCTTATCGAAGCGTTTGATGCGACATTTTTTATTCCACCTTGCCCCGAGCCAATCTGATGCCACCTACCGACTTCATCGGCTACCTTGCCGCGACGCTGACCACCACCGCCTTCATTCCGCAGGCAGTGCTGACCTGGAAAACCCGACGGGCGGAGGGCGTCTCGCTGTGGATGTATTCGATCTTCGTCACCGGCGTGGCCCTCTGGCTGGCTTACGGATGTCTCAGTAACGCATGGCCGGTGATTTTGGCGAATGCAATGACACTGCTTCTGGCACTGTTCATTTTGATCATGAAGCTGGTGTATCGGTAGCGCCTCTGCAGTCGCTGGTCTGTACCGCTATCGCTGCGTAACGGCTTGCTGAAGATGGCTAAGATCGCTGTCAACCATCACATCAGAGGCAGCGCGATGGCACGGTACTTAGTCAATCGCCGAGCTGCCGAAGCATGTACATCGCTCGCTGCGACCTTTTTTATTTTTTTATAGCCAGCCTTTTTTCGCCATCTGCAGTGCGACATAGTCCGCAAATAATTTGTGTCCGTAAGCGCTAGGGTGAACACCATCGGCAAATAGAAAGTGGCCGTCGGCACTGGCGATGAGCGTCGTCTGATTACAAAACAGCGCCGATTCACCGGGCAGTTTTGTCAGGTCGCACGCCGGCACGGTGCTGTTGGTCACAGCGTATTGCGCCGGATTGGCCAGCACCAGTTTGCCGGCGTCGTTGGCATCAATCAGCAACACGTTCAGGGCCTGATCAAATACCGCTTTTTGCAGGGTATCGTTGAAGATGGTTACAAGTGATGTGAGCAATGCGCGCCCGCCGGCGCTCAAGGAAGCACCGTACGGTGTCGCCGCGCTGTCCGGCAAATTCATCAACGCAACGTAGACTGCCCCCTTGGCGAAAATCTTGTTGCGTACATAACCGGCCAGCTCAGTAGCGGCCTGCGTGATGGCGACTCCAGCAGCCTGCCGCGCCTGACCAACCGCCGCGGCAACGCTTTCGGGCGTTGCGCCGGGCTGCGCTGCTGCCGCTGCAGCCACTGCACTGACGGTCGCCGCCTGCACAAACACATCATTATTGCCGCCGTACACAAACACGATATCGGTCGGCTTGTAGCCCACATTGGCTGCCAAAAAATTGTCCATCTGCGTCACCAGTGGAATGGTCAGTTCACCACTGCTGTGACCCACCCCGTTCGGGTCGGTGATGCGTGAACCACCTTGTCCATAGCCGGTACAGTGCAGTAGCGGACAACTGGATTGTGCCGATCCGAAACCAGTCACATTCGGTGAAATCGTCAGGCCCAGCGTGGCACTGATATCTTCTACCCAGATTGCGCCGGGATTGGTGGTGAAGTGGCCGCCGGCAGCAACACCAGTTTGCGGATCAACTGTGGCAGACGCATACGCGCCGACATCGCTGAGACTGTCGCCAAACGAGACCACGGCACTGAACTGTGGCTTACCGGAACTGCTGGCGTTGGCGCTGTTGCTGGTGCTACTGCTGCCACCGCCGCAACCGGCAAGAAATAGTAACAACGCGAGTGACAAGGCGAGCGACAAGGCGGAGGTAAAAACAACTGCGGTTCGGTCCAGAGTGTGCATCCGGGGTCTCCTGAAAATAGTGGCATGAGTTGCTACGTCGTACCACGAGGAAAGCGATACGCATCGATGCATCAGCAACGGTCTGTCGGGCGTCGCCGAGTGGTGTGCAGTTGATGAGGCCAAAGCGTTGATGCGATGATGCATGATGCATGATGCATGATGCATGATGAAGTGATGCAGTGATGCAGTGATGCAGTGACGCAGTGACGCAGTGACGCAGTGATGCAGTGACGCAGTGATGCAGTTATGCAGTAACCCAGTGATGCAGTGACGAGTAGCGCAGCGATTCGATGATGCTGCGATCGGCCGCAACAGCACTTTCGGGCCCCTTGGATGGTTTGATTACATTGACCAATCAGAATCGACTGATGCGCCGATCTCGCGCTACGCAAGACACATCATCCGCATACAAAGTGTGGCCGTACTGAGCTTGAACAAACAAAGCTACAGAAGGCGTTCCAGAATTCCAACGGAATCGAACGCCGCGCGGCGCAGGCGATCGTTGATTGCTTGCCATCCGGCAGTATGCGGCGGCTGCTCCACCAGAATGACATCGGCGCCGGTCACGTCCATCGCGCGCAGGCCGGCATATAACGCATGCGCGTAGCCTTCCGACGTGGCCGGCAGTTGCACCGACGGCATTGCCGGAAGCGCTGGGCGATCTGACCAATGCAGCAAAGCAACGCGCCGTTGCGACGCGCTGAGCCGCCGCAGCGAGTCATCCAGCGCTGCACCGACGACCATGGCCAGCGGCGTGCGTGGTGCGTAGTGTGCATCGAGCGTACCGGATGCACGCGGCGTCATCGCATCTTGCGGCGCTGGCATAGCTGGTATGGATCCAAGCACTTCCGCCATCTCAAGCACCGCGATCCGACCGGGCCGCAGCAGCACGGGGCCATGCGTTTTCAGCCGACTCAAATCGAGAATGCTTGATTCAATACCGACCTCGCTTTGGCCACCGTCGAGGATGGCAGCGATCGCGGCGTCATGACCAGATGCTGCACTTATCTCCTTGTTGAATTCATCACGCACATGTTGCGCAGTAGTCGGACTGACATGACCGAATTTATTGGCGGAGGGCGCAGCGATACCTCCGCACCCTTGCTTGAATGCCCGCAGCAACGCCTGCGCCACCGGGTGTGACGGACAGCGCACACCAATCGATGCTTGACCACCGGCCACTGCATCTGGAATATGCGCCGCGCGCGGCAAGATCAATGTGAGCGGTCCGGGCCAGAAGCGATCGATCAGCGCGCTGGCCTGCTCGGGAATCGCGCCGACCCAATACGCAAGATCGGCATTGACCGGCAGATGCACGATCAGTGGATGATTAGACGGCCTTCCCTTGGCCGCATAGATGCGTGCAATCGCAGCAGGGTTTTCGGCATCGGCACCGAGGCCGTACACGGTCTCGGTCGGAAAAGCGACAAGCTCGCCTTGCTCAAGCAGACGCGCGGCGTCCTCAATCTCATGCGCGGTAGCAGTCAAGTGTGTGCCTATACCGCGATGCCGAGCACAGCACACGCCGCTGCGAAACTGCGCTGCGCTTCAAGCAGCGTCGTTGCGACGAAAGTCAAATGACCCATCTTGCGCGCTGGCCGCGGATCGTCTTTGCCGTACAAATGCAAAAACGCACCTGGCAGCGCGAGCACCTTGTCCCATGCGGGTTCACGCACATCACCTGTGGCAATATCGAACCACAAGTCACCCAATAAATTCAACATCACCGCAGGTGAATGCTGACGCACATCGCCCAATGCCAACCCGGCCATCGCGCGCACCTGCTGCGCAAACTGGCTGGTAAGGCAGGCATCGATCGTGTAGTGGCCGCTATTGTGCGGACGCGGTGCCATTTCATTGACGACCAGCGAGCCGTCGTCAAGAATAAAAAACTCGATGCACAACACGCCGACATAATCGAGCCGGTCGATGATCACGCGCGCTGCATCGTGCGCGCGCTGTGCGCACTCGGGCTGCACGTTGGGTCCGGGAACGGTGGTGGTGAATAAAATGCCGTCGCGATGGACGTTTTCTGCAATCGGATAAATCACCGACTGCCCATCGGCGCCACGCGCGGCCAGCACCGATACTTCGTATTGCAGCGGCAGCATTTTTTCCAATACGCAGGCAACACCATTCATGCCTGCAAATGCCTGCCGTACTTCGTCAACTGTGCGCACGCGCGCCTGACCTTTGCCGTCATAACCGAGTCGTACGGTTTTCAAAATACCGGGCAATAACGTGGCGGGTACCTGATCGATGTCCTGCTCGCAGGTAATCAACTGATGCGGTGCAGGCAGCACGCCTGAGGTCTCGGCGCACTGCGTGAAAAAACGCTTTTCGGCGATACGATCCTGCGCTACCGAGACGTTGGCTGCTGAGGGCGCCACCGCTACCGTTGTAGCAAGTTGCGCGAGGCTGGCGGCCGGTACGTTTTCGAATTCGGTGGTCACTGCCATGCATTGCTGCGCCAATTCGGTCAGTGCGGCGACATCGTCATACGCTGCCACCAGATGATGATCTGCCGCGTGTGCGGCAGGTGAATCCGTCACTGGTTCCAGCACGGCGACTTTAAATCCCATCGCTTGCGCTGCATGCACAAACATACGGCCGAGCTGCCCGCCACCCATCACGCCGAGCCAGGTTGCAGGTTGCGCGCGTGGAATCAGCGCTGCTGGCCGCTGACTCATTGCGGCAGCACCATCGATTGCGCCGCCAGCGTTTGCGCCACGCGAAATTGCTCTAGCCGATTAGCAAGCGTGGCATCGTTGACAGCCAACATCGCAATCGCGGTCAGCGCGGCGTTGGCCGCACCGGCCTCACCAATAGCAAAGGTCGCCACCGGAATTCCCTTGGGCATCTGCACAATCGACAGCAGCGAATCTTCTCCGCGCAAATATTTGGACGGCACCGGCACCCCCAACACTGGCACGATAGTTTTTGCCGCCAGCATGCCCGGTAGATGTGCTGCACCGCCTGCACCGGCGATGATGGCGATCAAGCCGCGTTCACGCGCCGTTTCGGCGTAGGCGAATAATTGATCAGGCATGCGGTGCGCAGAAATAACGTGCGCTTCGTAGGCTATGTCGAAGTCTTTCAACATCGCTACTGCATGCTGCATCACCTCCCAGTCGGATGAGGAGCCCATCACGACGCCGACTTGTATTGCTGCTGTGTGATTCGGTTGGCTTGGTTGGCTTGGTTGGCTTGGTTGACTCATCTCACGCCTCCAGCTTGCCGCCGGTCAGGCGTTCCAACGCTTCGCGATATTTCGCACCGGTTTTGTCAATCACATCAGCAGGCAATGCCGGTGCCGGCGCAGTCTTTGGCCAGTCGGTCAGCGTCTCCAGATAATCACGCACAAACTGCTTGTCGAACGACGGCGGCGACATGCCTGGCGCATACGAATCCGCAGGCCAGAAGCGTGACGAATCGGCGGTCAATACTTCATCCATCAAATACATTGTGCCATCAGCATCGAGACCGAATTCGAATTTGGTGTCGGCGATGATGATGCCGCGTGTGGCTGCGTAATCGGCTGCGGCCTGATACAACGCGATGCTGACGCTGCGCATTTTTTGCGCAAGTGGCGCACCGATGCGCTGCTCCATCTCGGCAAAGCTAATGTTCTCGTCGTGCTCGCCCAACTCGGCTTTGGCAGCGGGCGTAAAAATTGGCTCGGCGAGTTTGTCGGCTTGCCGCAGACCGGCAGGCAGCGCG
>JAYTZV010000345.1:0-3132 GCA_043741695.1 Burkholderiales bacterium | reverse complement strand
TGACCGATCAGCGTCGACTGGCAATCGACGACAACGAGTCGCGTCAGCTTTTTGCGATCGCGCAGCCAGTGTTCAATGAATACGGGCATACCGTGCTGTACGGTGATGCGAGCACCTGGTTTTTACGTGCTGACGCATGGCATGATTTGCGCACCGCCACGCCAGACGCAGCCTGTGGTCACAATATCGATATCTGGTTGCCGACCGGCGCTGCCGAGCGGGAATGGCGCAAACTGCAAAACGACATACAGATGCACTGGTATGACGCCGCAATTAATCAGCACCGCCAGGCTGCCGGAAAAAATCCGGTCAATTCCCTATGGCCTTGGGGCTGCGCACAGATTGGCGGCACGGCATCGCCACCGCGCTTCCAAAATATTTTCCTGCAGACGGATTCGATGCAATATTTTGGCGCGATAGCGCATGCCACATGTACCGCGCGCGACATCGCGACAGTGATCGCATCGAACTCAACCGACAACCTGCTGGTGCTCGACTGCCTGATCGCGCCCGCACTCGGCGACGATTTGGGCGAATGGCTGATGCAGATCAACGCGCTGGAAGCCGACTGGTTTGCGCCGATTCTGCACGCGGTAAAATCCGGCGCAATCGATGGGTGCCGCATGATTCTGACTAACGCAACGTCACTGCAGCAGCGATCGGTGTCACGCAACGGACTACGAAAATTTTGGTGCGCCCCGTCGTTGTCGGCCTTGCTGCCATGACGCGTATTACAACGCGTACTATACCGCTGCGTGACACTGAGCGCTTGATTCAGCAAGGTGTGCATCCTGTCCTGGCGCGTCTATTCACCGCACGCGGCCTGCAGGAAATGCATCAGTTGTCGAGCGACCTCGGCGCGATGATTGCACCCGCTGGACTTTTGCACATCAATATTGCAGCCGTATTTCTCGCCGACGCAATCGCGGCACAAAAAAAAATGGTGATCGTCGCCGATTATGATTGCGATGGTGCCACTGCCTGCGCAGTTGGCTTGCGTGGCTTGCGCATGCTCGGTGCGCAAGTCGATTTCATCGTGCCGAACCGCTTTGAATACGGCTATGGTCTGACACCGGAAATTGTCGCACTGGCACAGGCTGACAAAGCGCCGGACATCATCATCACGGTCGATAACGGCATTGCCAGTATCGATGGTGTGGCCGAAGCGAATCGTCGTGGCATCGATGTGGTGGTCACCGATCATCATTTACCCGCCGACACCCTGCCCGCGGCGCGCGTAATCGTCAATCCGAACCAACCCGAGTGCGGCTTCCCCAGCAAAAATCTGGCCGGTGTCGGCGTGATGTTTTATGTGCTGCTAGCGTTGCGCGCCGAGATGCGCCTGCGTGGACTGTTTGAGGCACAGACCCAGCCGCGCCTGGATAGCCTGCTCGATTTGGTTGCACTGGGCACAGTGGCCGACGTTGTCAAACTCGATGCTAATAATCGTATTCTGGTCGCGCAAGGTTTGAAACGAATTCGCGCCGGTCGCATGCAAGCGGGCGTGGCAGCGCTGTTTCGCGCCGCCGGTCGCGAATCGCGCCGCGCCACGCCATTTGATCTCGGCTTTGCACTTGGGCCACGGCTCAATGCCGCAGGCCGACTCGCCAACATGACGCTCGGCATCGAGTGCCTGACCACCGACGACGAAGGCCGCGCATGGTCGATTGCGCAGCAGCTCGACGGCATCAATCGCGAGCGGCGTGATATCGAAGCCGAGATGCAGGACACCGCGTTGGTATTACTCGACACCTTCGATCCGCATGACCACGCCACCATCAGCGTGTTCGACGACAGCTGGCATCAAGGCGTGATCGGTATCGTTGCGTCACGACTGAAAGACAAGTTCTATCGACCTACCATTACCTTCGCACCGGCGGGCGACGGCTTGATCAAGGGATCGGGCCGCTCAATCGCCGGATTTCATTTGCGCGACGCACTCGACCTGGTCTCGAAACAGGCGCCGTTACTGATTGATAAATTCGGCGGCCATGCAATGGCAGCAGGATTATCGTTGCGCGCGGATCGCTTCGATGCCTTCGCTGCCGCATTCGAAGCCGTCGGCCGCAGCTGGCTCAGTCAAAATCAGCTTGAACGCGTACTGGAAACCGATGGTGCGCTCGAAGACGCGTTCTTCACCGTGCAATTCATCGAGCAACTTGACAATCAGGTCTGGGGACAAGGATTTGCAGCACCCGTTTTTTGCGATGAATTTCGCGTCATCAGTCAGCGTGTATTGAAAGAGCGGCATCTAAAACTGCAACTCGAAAAAAACGGCCAGCGCCATGATGCAATCTGGTTCGGACATAGCGATTCTCTTGCCGCCCGCGCCCGCATCGCGTTCCGGCTGGACGCAAATGAATACAACGGTGTGACGCGGGTGCAGCTACTGGTTGAGCACGCCGAGTCGTTACCATGATCGTGCGATGATGCGGCAATGACAACCAACGTCCCTCTTTCACCTGCCGATACCGCACCAGAGGCCCGACGCTATCGCTGGCTGCTGGTAGGTATCGCGATTGCCATCGTTGTTCTAACGTGCATTCCCACTTTCTTCCTGCAACCGACGCCGCACAAGCTAGTCATGAGCGTTGGTAATGGCAGTGGCATCTATCGGGGTTTTGCGGTCCAGTACGCCGCGGCGTTAGCAAAAAAAGGCATTACCCTTGAGTTGCATTCCTCGTCTGGCGCCGTCGAAAATTATCAGCGGTTGAAAGACAACTCCAGCATTTACGATGTTGCGCTAATTCAGTCAGGCATTGGCGATGCGAAGGAAGCGCCGCACTTATCGCTACTGGCGTCGGTTTCGTACGAGCCGTTGTGGCTGTTTTATCGCGGTGAAAAGTCGATCGACAAGTTGTCACAATTGACTGGCAAGCAGATCGGCATCGGTATTACCGGCAGCGGTCTGCATCGCCTGACACTTGACTTGCTGGCCGCTAGTGGCACTACCGCGGCCAACTCGACCTTGGTCGAACTGACGCCACAAAATGCAGTCGATGCATTAGACAAAGGAACCATCGATGCCGCTTTTTTTATCGGCGGACCCGAGACACCAATGATTAAAGGCCTGCTGCACAGTGATGCAAGGCCAATGAATTTCAGCCAGGCGGATGCGATAGTGCACCTGTT
>JAYTZV010000344.1:0-3137 GCA_043741695.1 Burkholderiales bacterium | reverse complement strand
CGGCCAGCAACATGCCGCCGGTACAAAATCCGCACTGCAGCGCGTTGTGCCGCACGAATGCGTCCTGCAATTGGCGCAGTGTGCCCGATTCGGTCAGTCCTTCGATTGTATCGACGCGCTTGCCGTCGGCTTGTACTGCCAGCACCAGGCAACCGCGCACGATGTTGCCATCAAGGCGCACGGTGCACGCGCCACAAACCCCATGTTCACAACCGAGATGAGAGCCGGTCAGTTCGAGATTTTCGCGCAAAAAATCGACCAGATGCTGGCGCGGTTCGACCACATGCTGGGCAGTCACGCCATTGACGCAGATGCGCACGGTGCGGGTATCAGACATGCGATTCCTCATGGTGATGCGCGGTCAGCGCAAGCATTAGACGGCGCAACAGAACGCCGGCAAGATGCCGCTTGGTGTCGCTTGAATTGGTCAGATCGGCGAGCGGTGCATTGTCGGCCTGCAGTTCAGCGTGAAGTATTGGCACAACATCGTCACACAGCAGCGGCGTCAATACGCGTCCGTTCAAAAAATTTTCGGTTTGTCGTGCGCGAAATGGCGTTCGTCCGATTCCGAGGAACGCCAGTCGTGATGCGCCGATCAGTGCATCGCCGATTTGTAGCGTCACCGCGAGGCCGACAATTGCGTAGTCGCCGTGGCGACGCGCGAGCTCATCAAAACCAGAGCGACGTTTTGATGTCAACGGCACTTCGCAGGCAACGATGACTTCGCCTGCTGCCAGCGACGTGGTGTACAGATCGATAAAAAAATCAGCAGCGGCGATACGCCGTTCGCCAGCTACGCTGCGCACGATCACCACTGCATCGAGCGCCAGCGCACAAGTCGGCCATTCGGCAGCGGGATCGGCATAGGCGATCGAGCCGCCCCAGGTACCGCGATTGCGGATTGCCCGATGGGCGATGTACGGTGCCGCCATCGACAACAACGGCGCATGTAATTTCACCATTGCAGAGTGTTCAATATCGGAATGCGTCACCAGTGCGCCGATCCGCAATGCAGTAGCGCTGACAGTAATACCGCGTAATTCTTCGATCGCACTCAGATCAATGAGCACCATCGGTTCCGACAAACGCATGTTCAGCGTTGCCAGCAAAGTCTGTCCGCCGGCCAGAAGTTGCGCTTCATCGCCGTGTTGCGCAAGCAGGGCGAATACCTCCGGCAGGGTGGTGGGTGTGGCGTAGTCAAAGGCAGGTGCTTTCATCGCGATCGTCCTAATGGTGCAGTAAATTCGCGAGTGCGAATCCGACGCTGGTTGCCATTACACCCAATGCAAACCAGAGCACACGAATGCCTTCTGTTGTGGTCGATGGCTGGCGCTGCGGTGGCGACGAGAACGACGAGGCGTGAGGTGAAACGAAAGACGAAGCGGAAGATGAATCGGAAGGCGTCGCGGGTTTGCTGGCAGTGCCGTGCGAGGCTGCGGCAGCGGTGGCTGCAGTACCTGCAATGGCGTCGGCTGCGCTTACAGATGCAGCGCCAAAGCCTGCTTGCAATGCATTGAAAAATTGATCCGCCATTTGCTTCGCAGAAGCGTCAATCATGCGACCGCCAACCTGGCCGAGCTTACCGCCGATCGACGCACTTGCGCTGTACGCCAGCAAGGTGGCGCTGCCTTGGTCGGTCAACGATACCTTCGATGCACCGCGTGCGAACCCGGCCGCACCACCCGACCCTTCGAAATGCAGCGTACAGCCCTGATCGGCAATCACATCGTCCATCAAAATTTTGCCAACGAAACGGGCGCGCACCGGACCCATTTTTAGTGCGACCCGCACATGGGTTTCTGTCGGTGACAATTGTCTGACTTCTTCGCAGCCGGGAATGCACCGCGAGAGAATGTCGGGGTCGTTCAATGCCTGCCACACCTGTTGCCGGGAAGCTTCGATGATGACGTCGCCATGTAACTCCATGCGCTTGCCTTTTTAGATTGTTGGTGTGCCGACTGGCGACCTTGCCTGTTTTTGTTCAACACACTTGCGACCGAGTACACAGTTGTACTGAAAGGCTCTTGCAGCGTCAACGTTCGCAGGTCACGGAAAATTTTTTTTGCTATTTACCATTTGCTCAAGAATATGCCACACTCTTATCCAGTTGGTAAACAAAGCGATTCGACGCGAGTCAAAAAATACAGCGAGATAAAACCGGTGAGCGCTAATTCTGCGAAGTTGAAACAGTCGACAACAAAACCAGCGCAATTAAACGCTTTTCAACGCTCGTCGGTTACCGAAAACGAATCGCCATGGCGTTGAGTAGAAAAAGTATGGGCGCAGTGTCTGCAACCGCACGCGCAACCATACCGATACCCGTACCGGCATCACGCAAGCGCTTGAAGGCCGACGAGCGGGCCACCCAGATTTTGCACACCGCGATCCAGTTTTTTGCCGAGCACGGCCTCGACGGCCAGATGCGCGTGCTGGCTACCGAGATCGGTATCACGCATACGCTGCTCTATCATTATTTTCCAACCAAGCAGGCGTTGATCGAAAGGGTTTATCAAGAGCTCTTTGAAGGTCGCTGGCGCGTGGAATGGGAAGTGCTGCTTGACGATGCCGCGCTACCAGCAGAAGAAAAATTCATTCGCTTTTATTGCGATTATGCTGACAACGTGTTGAGCCGGGAATTCGTCCGCATCTTCGTCTTTTCCGGCTTGAGTGACTACTTCATCACCGACCGTTTTTTTGCGCTGTTGCGCGAGCGCTTGTTTCCCCGACTTATTCGCGAAACCCGCATGGTGCGCGGCATAACATCGCGCGCCAAAACCAGTCATGCTGAATTTGAATTGCTGATGGGCCTGCACGGCGGTATTTTTTATTCCGGTGTGCGACGCTGGATTTACGGACAAGATACGCCGGCTACGTCAGCCACCGAGGCGCACGCTATCATCAGCGACCGTGTCCGCGCCTATTTGCTGTCAGCCGCGCCGGTGTTACATGCCGATGATGTCGCGCGAAAAAGAATGATTGCCGCGCCGGTAAAAATTGCGGCACGCACGTCCACCAAAAGGAGCTGAGATGGCGCTGACCCTGAATCACTTTTCGATACGCACTCCGGATTTGCCGCGTTGCCGGATTTTCTACGAACAGGTACTTGGCCTGAGCGTCGGGCCGCGACCGGCGTTTCC
>JAYTZV010000343.1:0-3141 GCA_043741695.1 Burkholderiales bacterium | reverse complement strand
AATTGCTCGGGTTTGATATACTTGAGTAACTTACTCAACTATTGTTTCTTAACCACTGCATTTCGCTGTTTTTACAAGAAAATATTTTTTCATGCGATTGACGACAAAAGGACGATTTGCAGTAACCGCCATGATCGACCTAGCATTGCGCCAGGAAGGTGGGCCGGTGACCTTATCGGCAATCAGTCGTCGGCAGGAAATTTCGCTTTCGTATCTTGAGCAGCTATTCGGCAAGTTACGCCGCCATGAAATTGTTGAATCAGTACGCGGTCCGGGCGGCGGCTATAACCTGGCGCGTCCGGCCAAGGATGTATCAGTTGCCGACATTATCATTGCGGTTGATGAACCAATGGACACGACGCAGTGCGGTGGCAAGGAAAATTGCAAAGGTACGAACAGTGAAAGTGGATCGCGCTGCATGACCCACGATCTGTGGTCCACATTGAATACGAAAATGGTCGAGTATCTCGGATCGGTATCGTTGAAGGATCTGGTAGACCAGCAGCAGTTGAAACAGAATGAACAAAGCGTCGTGGTGCTACATCGGTCCCACGTGGTTTCTTGATTGGAGTACACCTGAATGAATGCCCCCCTCGAAAAAAGTTTGATTGATACCTTGCGTGCGCCACATTTTCCGATTTACATGGATTATTCGTCGACCACGCCGATCGACCCACGCGTGGCCGACAAGATGATTCCGTATCTTCGCGAGCAGTTTGGTAACCCTGCGTCGCGTAGCCACATGTACGGCTGGACGGCAGAGAAAGCCGTCGAGGAAGCACGCGAAGAAGTGGCGCGACTGGTCAATGCCGATGCACGCGAAATCGTCTGGACCTCGGGTGCAACGGAGAGCAACAATTTAGCTATCAAGGGCGCGGCGCAGTTTTACAAAACCAAAGGCAAGCACATCATCACCGTCAAAACCGAGCACAAGGCTGTGCTGGATACGGTGCGTGAGCTTGAGCGTCAAGGGTTCGAGGCCACCTATTTGCAGCCACAAGACAATGGCCTGATCACGATCGAGCAATTGGCTGAAGCGATTCGGCCGGATACGATTCTGGTATCGGTTATGCTGGTCAATAACGAAATCGGTGTGATCCAACCCGTTGACGCAATCGGCGAATTGTGCCGTTCGAAAGGTATCGTATTTCACTGCGACGCCGCACAAGCCACCGGCAAGATCAAGATCGATCTGGAAAAAACAAAAGCCGATCTGATGACTTTTACAGCGCACAAAAGCTATGGTCCGAAAGGCATCGGTGCGTTGTACGTGCGCCGCAAGCCGCGCATTCGTATCGAGCCACAGATGCACGGCGGTGGTCACGAGCGCGGCATGCGCTCCGGCACGTTGCCGACGCATCAGATCGTCGGTATGGGTGAAGCATTCAGGATTGCGCGTGAAGAAATGGATTCGGAAACGGCACGCATCGTCGCACTGCGCGATCGGCTCGCCAAAGGACTGTCGAGCATGGAAGAGGTTTATATCAATGGCGACATGGAGCACCGTGTTCCGCATAATCTGAACGTCAGCTTCAATTATGTTGAAGGCGAATCGCTGATCATGGCGATAAAAGATATCGCGGTGTCGTCCGGTTCGGCTTGTACTTCTGCCAGTCTGGAACCATCTTATGTATTGAGAGCGCTTGGTCGCAGCGACGAGTTGGCGCACAGTTCCATTCGCTTCACGTTTGGCCGCTTCACGACGGAAGAAGATATCGATTTCACGATCAATCTGATCAAGGAAAAAGTCACCAAGCTGCGCGAGCTGTCGCCATTGTGGGATATGTATAAAGACGGGATCGATATCAGTTCGATCCAGTGGGCAGCGCACTAAGCGCGATTGTCAAAACCCGGCTAGCGTGGTTGCGCTGGCCTGCCGTACCGGCGTACTGTCTGCGCCAGCGCGGCTAGCCATCCGGGTTTTGAGAGACGCACAAAACGGTTGATCTGTGGCGGCAGCGGCCGCGACGGAAGTTATCGCAATAACAGCGATTTTAAGGAGCATCAAATGGCCTATTCGGAAAAAGTATTGGATCACTACGAGAATCCACGCAATGTCGGCGCTTTCGACAAGGGTGACGAAACCATCGGCACCGGTATGGTTGGTGCCCCAGCCTGCGGCGACGTCATGAAATTGCAAATCAAGGTCGGCGCCGACGGCATCATCCAGGATGCAAAATTCAAGACCTACGGCTGCGGTTCGGCCATCGCATCGTCATCGCTGGTGACCGAATGGGTCAAAGGCAAGACGCTCGATCAGGCGCTGTCGATCAAAAACACGCAGATTGCCGAAGAACTGGCTCTGCCACCGGTGAAGATTCATTGCTCGATCCTCGCCGAAGATGCGATCAAGGCAGCGGTGCTGGATTACAAAACACGGCACGCGGTTGACGTCAAGGAAGCGGCGTAAGCCATTGCATTTGGATACGTCGCCAGCTTCGGCAGTGGCGACGATTACGGTAAAGCAGAGATCATGGCAATTACACTGACTGAAAAAGCAGCCAAGCATATCAACCGCTACATGGAACGTCGTGGCAAAGGTATCGGCTTGCGCTTCGGCGTGCGCACGACTGGCTGCTCGGGCCTTGCGTACAAGCTCGAATATGTCGATGAGACCGGTGTCGAAGACAGCGTGTTCGAGTCGCATGGCGTGAAGGTATTTGTCGATCCAAAAAGCCTGCCGTACATCGACGGTACCGAGCTCGATTTTGCGCGCGAAGGACTGAACGAAGGCTTCAAGTTTCACAATCCGAACGTCAAAGACGAGTGCGGTTGTGGCGAAAGTTTCCGAATTTAGTGCGCCTAACAAAACCCGGCTAGCGTCGTTGCGCTGGCTTGCCGTACAGACGGTACTGTCTGCGCCAGTGCGCCTAGCCATCCGCGTTTTGTTAGGCGCACGCGGCGGGAGTAGGCAAGGGCAGCAGCGACGTCCGAACCGTTGAATTTATCAAGCCTGTTGCAGCACTGACAGGCTTTTGTTTTACGTTGTGATCGATCCTTGATGCAAAATCATTTTGAGCTGTTTCATTTGCCGCAGCAGTTTGCGATTGATTCGACGATGCTCGATAAAGCGTATCGCGAAGTCCAGAACCAGGTGCATCCGGATAAATTCGTCAGCGGGTCGGACGCCGAAAAACGCGT
>JAYTZV010000342.1:0-8894 GCA_043741695.1 Burkholderiales bacterium | reverse complement strand
GTATTGATGACGCAATTTGCTAGCTGAGCCACCCCATGGCTGGGTGAAAAGTGTTCTTGGATTTCGGCAATGTAATGTGCGCGCTCTGGCCAAAGTGCAAGCCGAGTGGAAGCGCGTCGGTGCTGCATTGGATCTACGAAGAATAACCAACATGATGCGCTCATGAAGCAAAGATACGCGTCATTCAAAGCCCCTACACACGACCTCAACACTGACAATCGAGAAGCCCGCCTACTGAAAAATTCAGATCGGAATTGAAGACGATTCAGGTAGCCAAGCAATACTAAAAAAAGTTCAAAGTCATCTGCCACGTGGACTCTTTACAGCACGCAGAACGCAGAACGCAGAACGCGTCTCGCGACTTGCAGAACGCGGCGCGCAGCATTGTGTCTGCGCGTGGCGCCGCGCGATTAAATCGACTTTTTCATTTTGGAACTGCCGTCGTCGATTAGATTATTCGCTGTGGCACCGTTGCCTCGGTCTCTAGCGCAGATCCGTGAAAAACGTCGTTGAAAAAATTCAATGAATTAACTCACGAGCTTATGTAACGGTGAATAAACGGTTGATCAAATTTAAAGAAGCGTGCGCTTTAGCCGTGAAGCTACGACGCACCCAGCAAGGCTCACATGTACGAACATAGCTCCACTTGTGAAACGCGCGAGCACTATCAACATCAATGCATCCAGGTCATTAAATACCCCCCTTGGTGCGGGTAGTTTTTTCTGCGGCAGCGTATTGTGAATTTTCATGCAAATTGACGTCAAATTCTTCGCCCTCCATCGCCCCGAACTGTTTTTTGTGATTTGCCGGATAAAATTCATCATCCTCAAACAGGCCGTTCTTTTTTTTGTGATGAGTCTTGTCGATACCACCATCGTCGCTATCATCATCGCCGCTACCATCATCATCGATGTGACCGGTTTTAGCAGCGAAAGAATGGGGAAGAATGTCTTGTGGTTGTGCAAGAGTCGTCAAATTTTGCCCAGCATTTTCAAGAACTTTTCCGCCTTTTTCTGCAAGTTGTCCAATTCCTTTGAGCGCTCCTGTAACTAGTTCAATAGCTGGTCCGACGAAAAAACTTAAAGCTGCTCCCATATTTCCCCCCGATAAAGAGACGCCAACAAACCGTAGCATAGATGAGTGACTGATGCGGTGCGCATGGTTCCATCGATTCCTGGGTACGCTGCATTTAGTGAAATATTTTTTTTATGCTGCGCTGCCGAAGCAACGCATCGTGTTCACTTGCCCAAGGTGCTGATAGCGGTCAAACAAAATAACAGCTGCTGATCTGCAGCAGGTTAACACTGAGTCGAAAAATCGCCTCTTAAGTGCTGCGATAGCGGAAAATTTAAATCAGCGGTTGCAGAGCAAGCGTACCGGCGATGCCAGTGGTTATCCGAGCGAACCACTGTTTGAGTGAAGAGTCTCTTCGGATTGGGGCAATTTACGATTCAGGTATTTACGCAGAGCCAAAAAAAGCTGGAAGTCATTTTCTATGCAGAACCCAGAACGCAGAACACAGAACACAGCACACAGCACACAGAACACAGAACACAGAACACAGAACGCAGAACACAGAACGCAGAACGCAGAACGCAGAACGCAGAACGCAGAACGCAGAACGCAGAACGCAGAACGCAGCACGCAGCACGCAGCACGCAGCATCCTGTCTGCACAGAGCGCTGCACAGTTAAATTTTCTTTTTCATTTTGGAACTACGGTTGTCGATCAGATCACTGATTGACGTACCGGTGCGTCGATCTTTTGCGTGGCTTCGTGAAAAAGTTTATTGAAAAAATTCAGTGTGGATGTTCACTGAAGCCACTCACTGAAGCCGCGCACTAAAGCCACCGCAGAAATCATTCATCGCGACGCCGGTATTGTCCCGATCAATCAGCCGTGAACCGAGGCCGCGCACATGCATGCCACTTCTTGTACCGATACCATCTTCGTTTCCATCGCAAGCTACCGCGATCCGGATTGTCAAAACACGATTCGTAATTTATTTGAGCAAGCGGCCTATCCAGAGCGCGTATTCATCGGCGTGTGCTTGCAGGTAGCGCCGGAAGACGCAGACAGTTATTCCATTGAGCCGCCACGCCCCGAACAAATTCGTATCGATCCGGTCGATGCCGCCGATAGCAAAGGTGCGTGTTGGGCGCGCAGCCGCGTGCAGCAACTATGGCGCGGTGAAGATTATTTTTTTCAGGTTGATAGTCACATGCGGTTCGTCTCGGGCTGGGATGAAAAATGCATCACCATGCTGGCGCAATGTGAGGGAAGTAATCCGGTGTTGTCGACTTACCCGCTAATTTTCACACCACCCGATCAATACGCCGAGCCTGCCTTGGCCACCATGAATGTCGCAGGCTTCGATGACAGCGGCATTATTTGCAATGGCTCCAGTTTGTCGCCCATCGAGCAGGCACCACCTACGCCGCAACCCAGTGCATTCATTGCCGCCGGTTTGTTATTTGCCAGTGCACGCATCATCAACGAGGTGCCGTACGATCCGCATCTGTATTTTTGGGGTGAAGAAATTAGCCTGGCGGTACGCATGTTTACGCATGGCTGGAATATCCATGAGCCGAATCAGGTGCTGGCGTTTCACGATTACACCATCCGTCCGGCACGGCCACGGCATTGGGAAAACCGCACCGACTGGAGCAGCCTCAATGAGCGTTCGCGCCGCCGCGTCGCCCATCTGCTCAATATCACCGCCACTGATAACGCCGACGATTTGACCGACTTCGATCGATTTGGATTAGGGGACGTGCGTACGGTCGCCGACTACGAACGCTTCGCCGACGTTGATTTCAAACTGCGTCTATACCGCGGCAAACCGCACCCCGAAAAACGCTTTGCTGCCGATGAAGCAGCACAAGTCGCCGCACGCTCCGCCGTGTTCGCACAAATCTGGCGCGACAATATGTGGGGCTGCGCCGAAACACGTTCTGGACAAGGCTCGGCACTGGCCTGCACCGCCGCATTGCGCACCGGCTTGCGCTCGATCTGCGCCGAGCGAGATATTCGTATTCTGGCCGACGCCGGTTGTGGTGACTTGAACTGGATCGCCGAATTATTACCCACCTTGCGGCTGTATTTTGGCTACGACATCGTGCCTGATCTGGTGACCGATGTGCGGCAGCGATTTAGCGGCAGCACCAATTGTTTTTTCAAGCCAGCCGACATCGTCATGGAATCAGTAGCAGCAGCCGACGCCATTTTGTGCCGAGACTGCCTGACCCATTTGCCGCTCGATGCCGCGATGATGGCGCTGCGGCGCTTTCAACAAACCGGTGCCAAATATTTATTGGCGACCACCCATGCGACCGGTCGCAATGTCTGGATCGGTAGCGGCGGTTGGTATGCGATCGACCTTAGTGCAGCGCCCTTTAATTTTCCGCCACCGGAGTTGTTGCTGATCGACGATGAGACTGGCACAAAACGCTTGGGTGTGTGGCAGCTGCAGCAATTAGTGCTGTAAATCACGCTTTGAATCGCGCGGTGGATGCCGCGGTGAATCACGCTGTAAATCACACAGTGAATCGCGCCATAAACCGCGCCGTAAAAAATTGCGCTGCAAAAAAATCGCACAAGGGTACATAGATAAAAAGCCCCAGTACAAATGGAACCGAGATTCCCAAGCGATCACTAATTAAGACCTTGCCGTGAAATAAACCTGCGTCCACCGATGCCGATCACCAAGGTGGTGGTGCTGTGGTGGGCGTCCAGTGTGACTGCAAAAACAGGTGCAACTGGCAACGCCATTGGAATGCATTTAGACATTAACTATAAGGACATGGACAACATCATGACTACCATTAAGCAATCAGCAAATCCTGTGCAGACCGGCGACAAAATCATCAAAAAAAATGGTGATGAGTTCACCGTCAGGGACGACACTAAAAATGACGTTGTCAGCAAGCTCGAAGAGGGCGATATCCTGATAAGCGGGAACGGTAGCCACAAAGGATCGGTTGTAAAACTTCAGTCGGGTGGTGATGAAGAGGTCTTGATGGATTCCTCGGATATCGGCGGCGGTACGCTGACGTCCGACACGGGAGACGATGCATCGACCAGCAAGATGGACGAGCAGGAATACCGAAGCTTCTGGGGCAAGCTGTTCGGCAAAATGACGCAAGCGCAGCAAGGTAAATTTCAGACGGACATGGATAATGATACCCATACCGCTTACGCACAAAAGACAGGCTCGGCGACCAACGCGCCCGCTGTGACGATTACGTCGGATAAAGAAGCCGCGCGTGCGCTAGCCACCGATGAAGGTTTTTGGAGCACGTCAAAACAGTATTTTAAAAGGGAAGATTTCAGGGCAAGGCTCAGCGATTCAACGCCGCTTGACGCTACTACCAGGGCCGCCATTGAGTGGCTGCTCAAGGATGAAAATTCAGCCTCGTTTGACAAGATCGAGCGGTTTATAGACAGTAACCCCGACGGCATCATGTCGCGTCGCGATCTTGGCTTTTATGCAGGTGTGACTGATAACCAGGGCAAGTTCAACAGCGAATCTGACAAGCGTAAAACCACGACTACCTGGGCCCCGAGCGGCACGCAAGCGACAAGCAGTGCACCCGCTAGCAGCGGCGCACCAGCATCCAGCGGCGCGCCAGCATCCAGCGGAGCACCAGCATCTAGCGGAGCACCAGCATCGAGTGGAGCCCCAGGCGCAACAACCGCAACGCCAGCCCCAGGCGCAGTTGCATCCGCACCAACGACAGCGGCACCAACCGGGGGCCGAATTCCTGCTACGGCAAAGGAAGCCGCAGATACCTTATCCAAATCGCATTCCCTTTTTGATGACGGCGATGTGGCAAATCAGCGCGAACTCGATATGCTCGCCGGCTATCCGCGTATCGATTTGGACGAGTGGTACAGGAACGGCGATCGTAAGGTGCCATCTGCTGATGCCATAGAGGCTGCGATATGGCTGAACAAGTCAGAAAATGCGGCCGCTAAAGCTGCGATGAAAGACGGAAACGGCAACTTTAGTAAAGCGTTGATGCTGCAGATTGCGGGAGGCGCCCCAATTACAACACCAGCGCCAGATACAGCATCACAAGCACCAGCTGCATCGCCGGCGCCAGTGAACTATAAAGATGTCAAACTGGCAGAAACCCAGGACGAAGCATATAAGGGTTTGACCCTACCCGGTACCGCCCTATTTGCCAACGGTAACGCTATTAACTGGGCAGAGATCGTTGGGGTAGCAACGACGGGAATCAACCCTGGTAACAAGAAGCTCGCCTCGAAAGAAGAAGTGGCAGCAGCGAAATGGATAATGAATAAAGATAAGGAATATGGGGGCTGGATATCGTCGAAGATCGGTCAGGGTAACTTTACGAAGGAGGAGCTGTTCAGCGCGGTAGTTCTTGCGCCGTACCCATCCCCAACACCAGTAGGAGCAGCAGCAGGACCATCACCAACACCAGTAGGAGCAGGAGCAGGACCATCACCAACACCAGTAGGAGCAGGAGCAGGAGCAGGACCATCACCAACACCAGTAGGAGCAGGAGCAGGACCATCACCATCACCAACACCAGTAGGAGCAGGAGCAGCAGGAGGACCAACACCATTACCAACAGGAGCCAACTTCGGTTCCATTAAGGCATTAACCGCGGAAGAGACTCTCAGAAATCTGGACTTGGCCCGTACTGTACTTTTTGCAAATGGCACCGACAACTGGACCGATATCAACTCGATAGGTTCGACCGGTAAGATGCCGGGAACGAACGGTAGGGACGCGTCACCGTCGGAGGTTGTGGCATGCAAATGGCTAGCAGAAAAGAATGCGAACGGTGCAATATCGAGCGTAATCGGTCACGAACCATTTACGCTACAAGAGCTTGAAAATGCGATACGTACATTTGAGGTGCCACCGGCAACAGATTCAGACGACGCGGTCAGCAAATTTGGGAAAACACACAACGCACTTTTTAGTGGTGGTGGGTCAGGAAATATGGACGATATCAAGGAAATAGCTAGCACCGGTAAACGCAGTAACGTCCTGGCATCGTCCGACGAAATCTCCGCTTGCAAATGGCTCGTTAATAATTTTAAAGATAAGACTGATCGACTTGAAAGATTTAAAGGAACGTTTTCGCAGGCAGACCTTACGTCCGCAATGGCGGACTACAAAAGAGTAGACGCTGCGCCTGCCAACACTACAGCAGCCCAAACATTTCCCGCGATGTTTACCAGAACTGCACTTTATGCTGACAACGGCATGTGGGCGAATTGGGCAAATATTGTTCAAGTTGCGCAGACTGGAAAAACTGAGGGTCGTAATGCGTCAGCTGCAGAAATTGCAGGCGCAAAGTATATTGTGAGCGTGAATGCGAGAACCAACGGCGCCGTTGCAAATGGAGTAAACGCATTGCACGGTGGCCCCTTTAAAGGGGATGACCTCCAGAGGGCTGTCGAGTTTGCTGCTAGGTCTTTGGCATAAGGGACGTTTGCAATCGATCGCGTTCCGCGCCGTTTGCTGCAGGCTGGTGTCACTTAGAATACCAGCCTGCCTACGCGCTAATTTCGCTGGGTATTTGTTGCACCAGAGCTGATTACAACGACACACAATCGATATGTCGTGCGCGAGCAGAACGTCAGCAGCGCTTTGAACATGATTAAAGGAAGGGTATATGAGGACCAAAATTGCGGACACGGAAGACGGTAGTTTTCAAGAAAACTGCGCCCAATTTCGACCACAGCCGCAATTTTGCAAACATCGAAATGTGCAGCTTTACGCTATGAGTACTGTGCGCCGTATCCCAGCCTAGTCAGAACAACGCAGTGCAGCGAAATCGTCGATGAGCACATCCATCGGCACTACAAAACGCGCGTCAAAGTATGGACGATATCGCTGTCAAGGCAGCTGGGCAAACTAAGGCTGTGTTTGCAACCGAACGTAGGACTGGGCCGAAATGCGTTCTGGTCAAGGCGCAACACTGGTTTGCACATCCGCATTGCGCGCCAGCTTGCACTCGATCTGCGCTGAGCGCGATATCGGCATTCTGGCCGACGCCGGTTGTGGTGACTTGAACTGGATCGCCGAATTATTACCGACCTTGCGACTGTATTTTGGCGACGGCATCGTGCCCGGTCTGGTGATCGATGTGCCGCCTCGTTTTGGTGATCGCCCTCATTATTTTTTCAAGCAGACCGATATCGTGATGGAATCGTGATCAGCAGCCGACGCCATGTTAGTTCGTAACTGCCTGACCGATTTGCCGCTCGATGCCGCGCTGATGGCACTGCGGCCCTTTCAACAAACCCGTGCCAAATAGTTGTTGGCGACCAACCATGCAACCGGACGCAATGTCTGGGTCAGTAGTGGCGGCTGGTAGGCGATTAACCTGACTGCCGCGCCATTCAACTTTCTGCCAGCAGAGGTTTTACTGATCGACGACGAGACCGGCACAAAACACTTGGGCGGCTGAGAGCTGCAACAACTAGCGCTGCAAATTTCGCTATAAACCGCGCTGTGAACTGCACTATAAACCGCGCAAAAAAATAATCGCGCTGCAAAAAAAAGTCGCACAAAGGCTCATACAAAAAAGCCCCTGTGCAAATGGAACCGAGATTGCCAAGCGATCACTTATTAATAGCTTGCCGTGAAATAAACTTGCGTCCACCGACGCTGATCGTCGAGGTGATTTTGCTTTGGCAGACGCAGAGCGTGACTAAAAAACAGGTGCAACTGGCAACATCTTTGGGACACATTTAGCCAGCAACGATAAGGATCTGGACGAGTCATGACCACCATTAAGCAATTTGCCAATCCTGTGCAAGCCGGCGACAAAATCATCAAAAAAAGTGGTGAGGAGTTGAAGGTAGATGACAACAATAAAATTGACTTGGTCAGCAAACTTGAAGATGGCGACATTTTGATCACCGAGGGTGGAGGTCATAAAGGATCGGTTGCAAAATACAAAGGTAATGGTGATGAAGAGGTATTGCTGGATTCGTCGGATATCGGCGGCGGCGCGCAGTTGACGTCCGACACAGAAGACGATGCATCGACTAGCAAGATGAACGAGCAGGACTACCGGGGCTTCTGGAGCAAGCTGTTCGATAAAATGACGCAAGCGCAGCAAAATACGTTGAAGCCGCAGATAGAGGACCAAACCAAGGCGGCATACACACAAAAGGCGGGCTCGCCCACCAGCGCGCCTATTAATTCGGCACAAGAAGCTGCGCGTGCACTCGCAACCGATGAAGGTTTTTGGAGTACGTCAAAACAGTATTTCAACAGAGAAGATCTCAGGGCAAAGCTCAGCGATTCAACGCCGCTTGACTCTACTACCAGGGCCGCCATTGAGTGGCTGCTCAAGGATGAAAATTCAGCCGCGTTTGACAAGATAGAGCGTTGCATTGACCCCAATCCGGACGGCATCATGACCCGTCGCGATCTTGGATTTTATGCGGGTGTGACTAATGATCAGGGCAAGTTCTACAACGATTCTGACAAGCGTAAAACCACGACGACCTGGGCGCCAAGCGGCACGCAAGCGACAAGTAATGCACCTGGTGGCGGCAGCGCACCGGCGGGCAGTGCAACGCCGGCGGGTAGCGGCGGCGCACCAGCGTCCAGCGGCGCACCAGCGGGCAGTACAACGCCGGCAGGCAGCGGCGGCGCACCAGCATCCAGCGGTGCACCGGCGGGTAGCGGCGGCGCACCAGCATCCAGCGGTGCACCAGCGGGCAGTGCAACGCCAGCGGGTAGCGGCGGAGCACCAGCGGCTGGAACAACACCCGCAGATACCTCTGGCCACGTACCAGCGAATTTACAAGAGGCCGCTAAGGCGTTGCTGGTAAATCCAAAGCATCTGTTCGATAACGCTGGTTTTTCAGACGATAAACGTTTGCAGCAAATCGCA
>JAYTZV010000341.1:0-3168 GCA_043741695.1 Burkholderiales bacterium | reverse complement strand
GCGGCACAAAAGACAAGTTTGTTGTGTCAAATTTGAAAATGATCGTCGCAGCATCTTGCGTTGGCTGAAAATACGACGTGCGCACGGTTGCCAGCATCAGATCAGCGAGACTGCGCAAAATCGTTTCGGTATCGGCGTGGTTGATGTCGGTGAGATTGTTGCGCAGTGCAGTCAGCGCATTAGTAGCAACATCGCGCTGTAAGACGGCTAACCGTGGATCAAAGCGTTGCAGAAAATGATCGACTAATGCGCGCACTTCCACCGGTCGCTGACGCAAGCAGTCGGCGATGTAGCGCAGACTGAAACGGCAGCCCGCCTGTCGCCAGTAACTTGCATACGCGCGGATCAACTGCACCTCGCGCAGCTGCAGCGCTGCTTCAATTGCCAGCCCGTTCATGCGACCGTCTTCGGCCTGATCATTGAGCAAGGCTTCGAACAGTGCTTGCGCAGCATCGACCACGCCTGGCCGTGCCAGCTTGCGCGCACTGATCGTATCGGTCATCAGGCAGGTGATTACATAATCGATCGCGCCGACGGTGATCGCATGACTTTGCTCGCGCTCGATTTCTATGCCAGCGTTGTGCAGCGCCGGCAAGATCGCCGATAACGCCGGCCCTGTCGTGCGTGAATACAACCGGATGCTGGCCTCACCGTCTGCTTCAAGATCGATCCGCACGTGCACATTCGCCGTTCCTGCCGTGCCATGCAACTGCATCAGATCGCGAAAGGCAACGTCGGGCCGGGTTACAGCGATATAGGCAGGCGGTAGCGCCGCACGCAAATGTTGCAGCGCGCTGCGCGCCTGCGATGGCGGTTGCGCATCGATCAACGTGTCGAGCGCGTGATGCCATCCATCGACCGCGCCGATCAGCGCATCGCGAATCGTGCTGTCGGTTGCTGGATCAATACGTGCGCGGCTGGCGATCAAAACCATACGCGCCAACGGTCCATCACCGACTTGGGTATCGGCCCGCACTGCGCGTGCACCGCTGACCGTCTGCAGCACGTCAATCACGGTTTGAACCAGCGCCGGGCTGTAACGTTCACGCGGCAAATACAGAATGATATTGAGGTGACGCGCGTAGACGTCGCGTCGCACAAATACGCTCGTGCGTGGCTGCTTGTACAGCGACACCACCTGACTGCACAAGTCGGCAAGCCAGTGCGGATCAGCTTCGAACGCTTCTGTGCGCGGCAATGCTTCCAGAATCTCTAAAAATTTTTCGGCGCGAAATCCTTCACGTCGTACCCCGGCCAGCATCAAGACCTGCTTGATACGGCCACGTGCAAAAGGAAGCTGTGCCAGCGGCATTGCAGCGGCAGTGCGGGTGAACAAACCGATAAAACAATGCTCGCCGATTAGATCACCATTGGTATCGATTTCGCGCACGCCAATAAAATCCAGATATAGATCGCGGTGCAGCGTCGATGGTGTATCTGCTTTCACGATCGACAGCATGCTCTCGCGCGACGCCAACGTCTTGAATTCACCGGGGATACCGGCAAGGCAAGCGTCGTACACCTGATGCCTCGGGTCGCGCAGCACGCCGATGCGACTGGCCTGATCGCGCGATAGTTCACGTTCATTCTGCTGTGCTCGGTAAAACGCATAACCGAATACTTCGAATCCGCCGTCGCGTGCCCACGCCACAAAAGCGGCAGTTTCGCGCCCTTCATCGGTACTGCCTGCGGCAGCCAATGTCGCCACCGCGGTCATCCGCGCAGCCAGAGCGGCAGCGTCCTGGAAGACGCTGGCGGCATCCTGTGCGACGTAATGCAATGCCTGCATCAGCGTCGCCATATCGGCCGCATCGAGTTCTTCACTCAACAGACACAGCACATATGATTCAAGCGGATCGATACCGGTTTTGGCAGTCGCCGCTTGCACTACCATGCCGTTGGCATCGCGCTTGATCGACAGCACAGCATTGAGCACGGCGCGCGAGGCAATACCCTGCTGGCGCAAGGCCATCACAAACGAGTCGACCAGATACGGCATGTCGGCATTAACGATCAGCAGCGCGCTGGCGGTAGCACCGTGCGCATCGGTGAAGGACGCGGCTTCGATACCGCAGCCCGCTGCAGGATTGTGTTGGAGTCGAATGAAAGTTTGCTGCATCGCTGCGGCCAGACTGTCCGGGGCGATGCCGACCAGATCGGCATCGTCGACTGCACTTAACCAGATTTTTGCTAGAGAAAGCGCTTCAGTCGACTGCACTAACAGCTGCGGTGCGGCATCGAGCCGGCGCAATATCTGCGCGCGACCATCATCAGAGAACAGGTTCATAAAATCCTCGATCAGGTGAATAACAGATCGACACAGATCGATCTCGAGACACACCATTATTATGTTTATATCCCTGTTTTCACGAGGAGTTAATGACGTTGAAAAAAATGCGGAGCAGTAGCCATAATTTGCAGCAGATATGCAACGGATGCACATTCCCTGCCACGCGTGTTCAGCCGAGGTGAGCAATTTGCCTTGAACTTGCCCGAAAAATCGGGACGCCCTACCTCAGAAAATTTTCACCAGTAATTTTATAGAAGCTACTGGCAGCAACACCGAAACCGTGCCGTGTTGTTTTGATACCCTTGCCATCATTAACCCGATGTTCGCGTGTGACCGTGCGCAGACTCGGTGGGCTAAAGTTATACGCTTTATCGCAGCGTGGCACTGAATCGAAGATGCGCCAACAGTCGGAAAGTACTTTGTGCGCCGGTTTTTTTCGACTGTAATTGGGCGAGTTTTCGATCGACACAGGCCCGTACCACTCTTTGTTTTTTTAGTGACGTGGCAAAGATACCCCGCCCGGCGACACTGTTTTTTTGCATCAGCCCATCTGCGATATCTTTTTTGCGCAACATGATCGCGCGATGCTGACATCCTTACCAATCCGGCAAACCCAATAAATCACTCAACGCACAAAGCGCGGTATCAACTTCGGTCAGTAACTGCGGATCGGCCAAATCAGCAGGCGCGAGCGTATCGCGATAATGTTGCTTAACCCAGACCACCAACTGCGCGTACAAGGTCTCGGTCATCAAGACGCCCTGGTGCATCGCTGCTGCTTCGGCATCATTGAGCACTACACGCAAACGCAGACACGCCGGGCCTCCGCCGTTGCGCATGCTTTGCCGCAGATCAAAACTGATTAATTCGTTGATCGG
>JAYTZV010000340.1:0-3170 GCA_043741695.1 Burkholderiales bacterium | reverse complement strand
CCACGCCGGATGTCGATGAAGATCTCTACGGCGGATTTATTGGTAATGGCGACCGCCGCACGCTGACGCAACTGCGCAGCCTGACACCAGAAAAACTGGCCGTCGCACCACTTAATTTTGATGATGGGCGGCTAGAAGAACTGGTATTTCGCTATCGTGCGCGCAATTATCCGCACACGCTGCAGCCAGCGGAATTGATGCGCTGGGAAGAGTTTCGCCGCAGCCGGTTGTTCGATGGCGTATGCAGTGCGCGTCACGTTACCGGTTTTTATACCGAGATCGACCAGCTATCGGAAAACGCCAATGAACGTGGCGAAGAAGTTCTTGGCGCGCTGTACGATTATGTAGAAATGATCGCACCGGCACGCGCGTGAGTTGGCGTTGTGTTGCGCGCTATGCTGGCACGATTTCGCAGCAAATTTTTTGTGCGACACCTTAAGTAACCCCGCGGATTTTTGATGACCAAACACCAAACACAAATCGCCCCTTTCGGGGCATGGCAGTCGCCCATTACCTCGGCTGCTCTGGTCGCTGAATCCGTCGGTCTGGATCAGCCAGTAATCGCGGGAGACATGGTCTACTGGATCGAGAATCGCGCGAGAGAACAAGGTCGCAGCGTGCTAGTGCGGTGCGATGCCAGCGGCACAAAAGTCGATCTGACACCGCCTTCATTGAGCGTGCGTTCGCGGGTGCATGAATACGGCGGTGCAGCGATGCTGATCGATGGCGATACCGTGTATTTTTCCAACCACGCCGATCAGCAACTGTATCGCCAGACCGGCACCGCACGGCCGCAAGCAGTGACGCAGATAGCGCAATTGCGCTTCGCCGATGCGATCATCGATCATCGTCATCATCGCCTGATCTGCGTACGTGAAGATCATCGCGACACAACGCGCGAAGCGATCAATACAATTGCCGCCATCGATTTGACAACCGGCGTGCAGAGCGTGCTGCTGTCGGGACACGACTTCTATGCAACACCGCGTCTGAGCCCCGATGGAAAATCATTTTCCTGGCTGAATTGGGATCATCCGAACATGCCTTGGGATGGCACAACCTTGTGGTGTGCGGACGTAAACGACGACGGCACACTGCATGATGCCCGCCACATCGCAGGCGCTAACGATGATCCGATTTTCCAGCCAAGCTGGTCGCCGGATGGTGTGCTGCATTTTGTCTCCGAGCGCAGCGGCTGGTGGAATCTGTATCGGCTGGTTGGTAACGAGGTGCAGGCGCTGTGTCCGATGGCGGCGGAATTCGGTCGGCCGTTGTGGAATCTGGGGATGTCGACCTATGGCTTCGATGATGCCGGTGGCATTGTCTGTAGCTACGCGATGAACGGCAGCTGGCATCTGGCGCGGCTTGATCCCGCGACGCAATCGTTGACCGACATCGCCACGCCATTCCGTAAAATTAGTGATGTTCGGGTGGCAGGACAGACCGTACTTTTTATTGGTGGCGCGCCAGATCATGCCGATGCGGTTGTGAAACTTGATCTGCGCACATCTGCGCTATCCATTTTGCGCCGCGCGATTTCTCTGGAGGTCGACGCAGCATTTCTGTCGACACCACAGGTGATTGATTTTCCGACGACCGGCGAGCGCGAGGCGAATGCGCTTTCACATGCATCTCCGCATGCATCCTCGCATGCGTTTTCACATGCTTTCTATTACGCACCCGCCAATCGTGATTACCGCGCACCTGCCGATCAGCTGCCACCGCTGCTGGTCTTCAATCACGGTGGCCCCACCTCATCAGCCAGCACAACCTTGAATCTGATGATCCAGTTCTGGACCAGTCGCGGCTTTGCGGTGGTCGATGTGAATTACGGTGGCAGTACCGGTTATGGCCGCGCGTATCGGCAGCGGCTTGTGGGCAACTGGGGCATTGTCGATGTTGAGGACGCGATTCGTGCAGCCAGCTATCTCGTTGCGCGCGGACTGGTCGATAAAGACCGGCTGGCTATTCGCGGTGGCAGCGCCGGTGGTTATACCGCGCTAGCCGCGTTGACGTTTCACGATGTCTTCAAAGCCGGTGCCAGTTACTATGGCGTCAGTGATCTCGAAACGTTGGCGCGCGACTGCCACAAGTTTGAATCGCGCTATCTGGATAGTCTGGTTGGCCCCTACCCCGAGCGGAAAGATATCTACCAAGCGCGTTCGCCGATTCACTTCACCGATCGATTGACCAGTCCACTAATTTTATTTCAGGGCATGCAGGATAAAGTTGTGCCGCCGGCACAAGCGCAGTTGATGTTCGATGCGGTATGCGCAAAAGGACTACCGGTAGCGTATATAAAATTCGAGCAGGAGGCACATGGCTTCCGGCGCGCAGAAAATATCCGCTGTGCACTTGAATCCGAGCTTTATTTTTACGGCAAAATTTTTGGATTCACACCGGCCGACACCATGGTGCCCGTTCCAATTTTTAATCTCACTAATTTAGTTGAATAAGTACCCTGAATAATTGATGCGTGAAAAAGCGCAAACAAACGCAATCCAGCGCGAATAAAATACTCATCCACCTCCAAGGAATTCCATGCAACTCGCTTACTGGTGCATTTTGATTGCAGGCGTGATGCCTGTTTGTACGGTCGCATTTTCAAAAGCTGGCGCACGCGATTACGATAATGCCGAGCCACGCGCCTGGCTGGATCGGCAAAACGGCAAGCGCCGTCGGGCCGATTATGCGCATCGCAATCATTTCGAAGCATTTCCGTTTTTTGCCGCAGCGGTGCTGGTGGCGGAACAACTGCAGGCCAATCCGCTGTGGATCAATATTCTGTCAGCCACCTTTATCGCAGCGCGCATCGTCTACACCGCGCTCTATCTGAACAACCAACCGACACCTCGCTCACTGGCGTGGTTCGTTGGTTATGCCTGTGTGCTGGGCTTGTTCGGCATTGCTGCATTTGCTGCGTAAGCAAGACACTCACACACTCCGGATACGCAATGCAACGACTCGATTTTGAACTCAACGGCGACTACGTCGAACTCAATCAATTGCTGAAACTGGTCGGCATTTGCGATAGCGGCGGTGCCGGCAAGATGCTGGTCGCCAGCGGCGTGGTGTCGGTCGATGGGCAGGTTGAATTGCGCAAGACCTGCAAGGTACGCGCCGGTCAGGTCGTGACCTTGCAAGGTGTGCGCATTCAGGTGCGCGCACTC
>JAYTZV010000339.1:0-3187 GCA_043741695.1 Burkholderiales bacterium | reverse complement strand
GTATCCGTAAAAAGTTTGCGCAAGAGGTCGGCTTTCTATCGCCGCCGGTGCATATTCGCGACAATCTTGAATTGAAACCATCGGCCTATCGGATTGCTCTGAAAGGTGTTGAGGTCGGCAGTGGTGAATCCCATGCGGGTCAGTTTTTGGCGATCAATCCGGGTATGGTGACCGGTACGCTGGCAGGCGTGCAAACTACCGATCCGGCGTTTGGTTTGCCTGCGGTCTGGATCGATGCCGGGATGCGCGAGTCGGCACAGACGATGGGTTACACGGTGGTCGACGCCGGTACAGTGGTGGCCACCCATCTGAATCATCTGATCACGACCCACGCTGCCGAACTACTCGGACGGCAAGAGGTGCAACAGCTGCTCGATCATCTCGCCAAGGATTCACCGAAGCTGATCGAAGACCTCGTGCCGAAAATGATTTCAATCGCGACGCTGCAAAAAGTCTTGCAGAATTTACTGACCGAAGGCGTGCATATCCGCGATATGCGCACGATTATCGAAACGCTGGCTGAGCAATCGGCGCAGGTGCAGGACCCCGCCGAGTTGACGGCACTGGTGCGCATCGCACTGGGCCGTGCGATTGTTCAGGATATTTTCCCCGGGGCGCAGGAGCTGTCGGTAATGACGCTCGACAACCGACTTGAGCGTTTGCTGATGCAGGCCTTGCAAGCGAGCGGTCCCGATGGTGCAGGTATCGAGCCGGGACTTGCCGACACGCTCGCCTATCAAACACAAGAAGCAGCCAAACATCAGGAGCAGCTTGGCCTGACGCCGGTGCTGCTGGTGCCAGCGCCATTGCGCGCATTGCTGGCGCGCTTTCTGCGCCGCGCGGTACCGCAGTTGAAAGTCCTTTCTCACGCCGAATTACCCGATTCAAAAACCATTAAAGTGACCAGTCTGGTCGGAGGACAAGCATGAACGTGAAAAAATTTTCCGCGAGTAGTTCGCGTGAGGCATTGCGTCAAGTACGTGAAGCACTCGGCCCCGATGCGGTAATTTTGTCGAACCGGAATTTGAATGGCATGGTCGAAATTCTGGCGCTGGCCAGCGACGATATGTCCTCACTGGCAGCGCCGATGGTGGAACAGGAGACGCTGCCGGCGCAAATTGCACTGCCCGAACAAGAGGCAACGGTGTTGAGCGCCTTTGCCAAACGCCGCTCGGAAGTTGATCAGGCGTCTGGTTTGGCGCAAGCACTGGAACAGTCACGCGTTGCGCGCGCCATCGACATTGCACCGTCAACACCGGCGATGCCGCATCAAGAGATCGCAGCGATGATGCAAGAGATCAGGTCGATGCGCAGCATGATGGAGTCACAGTTTTCAGAGCTGTCATGGTCAGCGCAGCAAAAGCGCGAGCCAATGAAAGCGACGGTACTGCGCGAATTGCTTGCTGCAGGTTTTAGCGCAAGTCTGTCACGCTATCTGACTGAAAATTTACCAGCTGGAGGTTCGCAGGCAGAAGGCATGCACTGGATTCGCTCTGTCCTCGCCCGCAATATCAGCACGATCGATAATGAAAGCGCGCTGCTCGACAAAGGTGGAGTATTTGCGCTAGTCGGTCCAACCGGCGTGGGTAAGACCACTACCACTGCCAAGCTCGCGGCACGCTGCGTGATGCGGCACGGTGCCGGCAAGCTTGCGCTGATTACGACCGATGCATATCGTATCGGCGGCTACGAGCAGTTGCGTATTTACGGCAAGATCCTCGGCGTGATGGTGCATACGGTCAAGGACGAAAGCGATTTGCGCATCGCACTTGATGAGCTCAAAAACAAGCATACGGTATTGATCGATACGGTCGGCATGAGCCAGCGCGATCAAATGGTTGGTGAACAGATTGCGATGCTGCAGGGCGCGGGCGCGCAGATCAAACGTTTGTTGTGCCTGAATGCGACCTCGACCGGCGAGACCTTGTCGGAGGTAGTGCGTGCCTATCAGGGTAGCGGTCTGGCCGGTTGCGTGATGACCAAACTCGACGAGGCTGCGACGATCGGTAGCGTGCTCGATGTGGTGATTCGTCAGAAGCTGGCGTTGTATTACGTCGCCAACGGCCAGCGTGTGCCGGAAGATCTGCATGTCGCCAATAAGCAGTATCTGGTCGACCGTGCTTTTAAACTCAAGCGCGAAACTGCGCCGTTTCAATTCGACGACAGCGAACTGCCGCTGGTGATGGGTAATGCCACCCGTGCGCGTAACGACAAATCACTACGCGAGGTCAGCCTTGGGTAATTTCAATCAGGATCAGGCAGAAGGTCTGCGTCGCATGGTGGCCGGACCAAAGCCGCGCATCGTCAGTATTTTATCCGCACTGAGTGTCGAAGAAAAATCGGCGACGCTGGTGAACCTGGCGGCATCATTGACACGTGCTGGCAGCGATGTATTGCTGTTCGATGCGTGCTCGGCGTCGAATGGTCTGGCGCAGCGGCTCGGCGTGGCGCGCGTGGCGACCTTGATGCAGGTCGCGCGGCAGGAACGTGGGCTCAATGAGGTGATTCAAAAAACTGCACAAGGTTTTAGCGTGGGCACGATGACGCGTGAAAGCATGCACGGCATCGCATACGATGTTGATCAGGCACGCCGTTTGTCGAACGCGTTCAGCGTGCTGGCAACGCAAACCGATATCGTTCTGGTCGATGCCGAGCTCAGCGCAGAAGATAGTTTTCCGGTGCCGGCAATGGCTGCTGGCGAGATCGTGGTGCAGGTGTCGGGTAACAGTAGCGCGATCACGTCGGCGTATGCGATTATCAAGCGGCTCAGTGCGCAGCTCGGTCGTCGGCCATTCGGCTTGCTGGTCAGTGGTGCAACAGATGTCGAAGCGCAACGAATTTATGAGAACATAGGGCGCACGGCGGGTCGCTATCTGGCGGTCGAGCTGCAGTTAATCGGCGCGGTACCGGCCGATGCCGATTTGCGGCGTGCCGTGCAATTGGGCAGACCGGTGGTTGATGCGTTTCCGATGGCGGGTGCCGCCATTGCATTTCGGCGGATGGCGGGTCGCCTGCTCGGTACCGCAAGCGGCGGTCACCACCTGCTTCAGCACGCCTGAGCCGCGCCATGGGAGCGATAACGTTTAATGTACACAGCCAGCGGAAAATCAGACAAGAATCAACTGCTGGCGGAATTTGCACCGCTCGTCAAGCGTTTGGCCCATCAAATGAAAGCCAAGCTGCCGCC
>JAYTZV010000338.1:0-3193 GCA_043741695.1 Burkholderiales bacterium | reverse complement strand
ACGTGGTCTACTTGAATCCGGAACGAGAACAAGTAACGCCAAATGAAATGAAGAAAGCGGAGTAACGATTTAGGCGACAACTACCTTGACACACTCCGAAGCAAAAAGAAGTATGTGGCTGCCTGGCCACCCCCGGCGCAGAGGTCGACCGGAGAAGCAGCAGCATGATTAAAACGCGAAGGCGGGCAAAGCACTGCAAGCTGACAGCAAATCAGCCTCAATCACTCCCCATCGCCCGCTGCTGCCGCTCCATAAACTCCCGCAACGTATCAATCCCGCGCAACTGCAAAATAGTATTCCGCACCGCAGCCTCTAACAATACCGCAAGGTTGCGCCCAGCCTCAACAGGAATGACCACCTTGCGAATTGGCAGGCCGAGTACTTCTTCAGTCTGCTCATTCAACGGCAGACGCTCGTAATTTTCTTCCAGCGTACTACGCCGAACCAGATGCACAATCAGCTTCAAGCGCATCTTGCGACGCACCGCGGTTTCACCAAAAATCGTCTTGATATCGAGTAGTCCAAGACCGCGTACTTCAAGCAAATTTTGCAGCAGGCTTGGGCAACGGCCTTCGATCATGTTCGGTGCGATCCGTGCGAATTCAACGGCGTCGTCGGCCACCAGGCCGTGACTGCGCGACACCAGTTCGAGGCCGAGTTCGCTTTTGCCGAGACCTGATTCGCCGGTGATCAGCACACCAACGCCCAGTACGTCCATGAACACGCCGTGCATCGTCGTGCGCTGCGCCAGTTTTTTCGACAAGTACACGCGCAGATAATCGATGACCTGCGCGGCCGGCAACGGCGTCGAGAACAGCGGGATATTGCGTTCATCGCATTTGGCGAGCAACTCGGGCGGCGTGGTCAAGCCCTGCGCGATGATGAAGGCCGGTGGTGCGCCATTGACCAGTTCATCGGTCTGGAAGCGCCGCGAGACAGTCGACAGGCGTTGGTAATACTCGGTTTCCTGATGGCCGAACACCTGGATGCGGCCAGGGTGAATCAGGTTCAGGTGGCCGACCTGGTCCGCGGCCGATGCAGCGTCGCCGGAGATGAGGCGATCGGCACCAGCGAAGCCGGCGAACCAGCCGAGCTCCAGGGTTTCACGATTATCGTCGTAGATGCGCTGAATCGTCAGTGGTGTAGAAGTCGACATGGGCAGAATGGGTCAGCGCAAAGCAGTTGGGATCAATCAATTGAGTTCCGGTATTGGGGATCAATCAACTGGACGCAATCATTTTTTGTTACTCGGTATCGTGCATGCTGCTTTGCCATGCCAACAAACGCGCATGCACCGACAGCGGATCGGGATCGGTGGCGAGCACCGCACGAAACGCTTCATCGGAAAACATCTCGGCGATCTCTGACAAAATTTCCAGATGCTGCTGGGTGACGTTATCGGGTATCAGCAAAAACACCAGCAGGCTGACCGGTTGCGCATCGGGCGATTCGAACGGGATCGGCTCAAGCAGCCGCACGAATGCGGCCAGCGGTGCTTTCAATCCCTTGATACGACCGTGCGGAACGGCGACGCCGTGACCGAGTCCGGTTGAGCCGAGACGCTCGCGCGCAAACAAATTTTCCGACACCATCGAGCGCGCGATGCCGCAGTTGTTTTCAAAAATCAGTCCGGCTTGTTCGAACGCGCGCTTTTTGCTGGAGACTTCGAGTCCGAGAACGACGTTTGCGGGCAACAGGATTTTGGCAAGATTGGTCATGAGGCGTAAGGGATTAATGCAACGCACTGAACACAGCGCACGGGGCAGCTTTTCGAGCCAGATTATAGGCTGTTCGGGATAATGCACGCGCTACGTGCGAGATCGGCAAATACATACACTCTTTCACTGACGCGCGAGTCGCGCATTCGATGGTGCTTTGCCGGTCGTGAAGTTGCTGCGCCACGGATTGATATCGAGTCCGCCACGACGGGTATAACGTGCATACACCGCCAGTTTTTGTGGTCGACACTGACGCAATATATCCATAAAGATTCGCTCGACGCATTGCTCATGGAATTCGTTATGTTCGCGAAAGCCGATCAGATAGCGCAACAGCATTTCCTGATTAATTGCTGCGCCAACGTACTGAATTTGTACGCTGCCCCAATCGGGTTGGCCGGTCACCAAGCAGTTCGATTTCAGCAAATGCGATACCAGTGTTTCTTCGACCACTGGCTCATCGTGTGCGGCACGCAGCAGCGAGGGATCGGGCGCGTAGGAATCGATATCAAGATCGAGGCGGTCCAGCAGCAGTCCGTCCAGATCGCCAAATCGTAGTGCGCCAAATTGATCGGGCGCGGTCAGCGTAATTTGCACTGGTGCGCCAAAGCCGCTCGACAAATCAGTGCGCAACAATTCGAGCAAGGCATCGCTACCGGCCAAACGCGTCTGGTTGAACGCGTTCAGATACAGCTTGAATGATTTTGATTCGATGATGTTCGGCGAGTCAGCTGGTGCCGTCACGCTAACGACGGCGATCTGTGGTTTGCCGCGCAGGTTTAGCCAAGAGACTTCGTAGGCGTTCCAGATATCGATACCGAAAAACGGCAGCGTGCCAGCAAGGCCGAGCTCGCTGCGTTTTTCTTGCCGTGCAATCGGAAACAGTAGCGATGCATCGTACTGCGACACGTAGGTGGCTGGCTTGCCGAGCGGCGAGGCCGCGGCGCTGTGCGAGGTGTCCATCACTCTATCCCAAAAACAGTTTGTAGACCGGATTGTCGCTCTCGTCCTGAAAGCGATAACCGAGCGTCGCGAGAAATTCGCGGAACGCTTTCATTTCTTTTTTCGGCACCTGCAAGCCGACCAGAATGCGGCCGACATCACCGCCCTGATTGCGATAATGGAACAGGCTGATGTTCCAGTTCGGTGCCATGCTGTCGAGAAAACGCATCAATGCACCAGGTCGTTCCGGAAATTCAAAGCGGTACAGTAATTCATTTTCGGCGAGCGCACTTTTGCCGCCGACCAGATGGCGGATATGCAGCTTTGCCAGTTCGTCATGCGTCAAGTCCAGCGTCTTGAAGCCTTGTTTGTCGAAGTGCGAAGCGATCTTACCGGACTCATCACGGTTGGCGATCTGCAGTCCGACAAACACGTGCGCTTCGCTTTTATCGCTGATGCGGTAATTGAATTCGGTCACATTGCGTGGTCCGACCAGTTCGCAAAAGCGTCGGAAGCTGCCGCGCTCTTCCGGA
>JAYTZV010000337.1:0-8972 GCA_043741695.1 Burkholderiales bacterium | reverse complement strand
GTCATGTCGAGGACCATGCCCAGACGCGACGGCAGCGATTTCAGGAACCAGATGTGGGCAGTCGGCGAGGCCAGCTCGATGTGGCCCATGCGCTCGCGACGGACCTTGGCCAGCGTGACTTCGACGCCGCATTTTTCGCAGATGACGCCGCGGTGCTTGAGGCGCTTGTACTTGCCGCACAGGCACTCGTAGTCCTTGATCGGTCCAAAGATCTTGGCGCAGAACAAGCCATCACGTTCCGGCTTGAAGGTACGATAGTTGATGGTTTCCGGCTTGCGCACTTCGCCGTAGGACCATGAACGGATTTTTTCAGGGGACGCCAGACCGATTTTGATCGCGTCGAATTGTTCGTTTTGCTGAACTTGCTTGAATAGATCGAGCAGTGCTTTCATTTTGTCACTCCAGTGGCGTGATGGTGCTTGACTACCTGCGAGGCATTGCCGATTCCGCGTATGACCCTGTTCGCAACGACGGGAGAGCCTGGCTTTGCGGGCGAGGTTCCGTCGATACCGGGTACGGAAGGCGTTGCTTTGTTACATGCTACCTGCGTGCTGCGAAATCTTGTGCTGCAAATGCTACCAACGACTTCAATCGGGAGTCGAACACGTCGACTCCCGAGGTGGATCAGTCGCGTTCCAGATCGATATCGATACCCAGCGAACGAATCTCTTTAACGAGAACGTTAAATGATTCCGGCATACCTGCGTCGATCACGTGGTCGCCCTTGACCAGGTTTTCGTACACTTTGGTACGGCCGTTCACGTCGTCCGACTTGACGGTCAACATCTCCTGCAACACATACGATGCGCCGTATGCTTCCAGTGCCCAGACTTCCATCTCACCGAAACGCTGACCACCAAACTGCGCTTTGCCGCCGAGTGGCTGCTGCGTGACCAGTGAGTACGGACCGGTTGAACGAGCATGCATCTTGTCGTCGACCAGATGATGCAGTTTCAGCACGTGCATGTAGCCAACTGTGACCGAGCGCTCGAATGCTTCACCGGTGCGACCGTCGTACATCGTGACCTGGTTCTTCGACTTGGTCATGCCGAGTTGCTTGGCAATCGCGTCTGGGTAGGCCAGATCAAGCATGCGATGGATCTCGGCTTCGTTCGCACCGTCGAACACTGGCGTAGCAAATGGCACGCCGTGTTTCAGATTGTCAGCGAGTTCCAGAATTTCGTCGTCGCTGAAGCTGTCCAGATCTTCTCTCTTGCCTGACTCGTTATAAATCACGGCCAGGAATTTGCGCATCTCGATCGCCTTGGCTTGCGCTTTCAGCATTTCGCCAATGCGCAGACCCAAGCCCTTGGCGGCCCAGCCCAGATGGACTTCAAGCACCTGACCGACGTTCATCCGTGATGGCACGCCTAGCGGGTTCAGCACGACGTCGGCTGGTGTACCGTCAGCCATGTATGGCATGTCTTCGATTGGCACAATGCGTGAGACCACACCCTTGTTACCGTGACGACCGGCCATCTTGTCGCCTGGCTGCAGGCGACGTTTGACAGCCAGATAGACCTTGACCATCTTTTGCACGCCTGGTGGCAACTCATCGCCTTGCGTCAGTTTCTTGCGCTTTTCTTCAAAGGCCAGATCGAACTGATGTCGCTTTTCGGCGATCGATTCCTTGATCGCCTCTAAGGCCGTTGCTGCATCGTCGTCGGCTGGACGAATGTCGAACCAGTGGTATTTATCGAGATCGGCCAAATAGTCTTTAGTGATCTTCGCGCCTTTGGCGAGCTTTTTCGGGCCGCCATTGACGACCTTGCCGGTCAACATTTTTTCCAGACGCTGGAAGGCATCGCCTTCGACAATACGCAGCTGGTCGTTCAAGTCGAGGCGATAGCGCTTCAGTTCATCATCGATGATCTGTTGCGCACGTTTGTCGCGCACGATGCCTTCACGGGTGAAGACTTGTACGTCGATAACGGTACCGATCATGCCCGACGGCACGCGCAGCGAAGTGTCTTTAACGTCGGATGCTTTCTCGCCAAAGATGGCGCGCAGCAGTTTTTCTTCCGGTGTCAGCTGGGTCTCGCCTTTTGGCGTGACTTTACCGACCAACGTATCGCCCGCTTCGACTTCTGCACCGATGTAGACGATGCCGGATTCATCCAGACGCGCCAATTGGTTTTCAGCCAGATTCGAGATGTCACGCGTGATTTCTTCGGCACCGAGTTTGGTGTCGCGTGCCACGACCGACAACTCTTCGATATGGATCGAGGTGTAGCGATCATCTGCCACAACCTTTTCGGAGATCAGAATCGAATCCTCGAAGTTGTAGCCGTTCCATGGCATGAACGCGACCAACATGTTTTGACCCAAAGCCAATTCGCCAAGATCAGTCGATGCGCCGTCGGCGATGACGTCATGTTTCGCAACGCGGTCGCCGACCTTGACGATCGGACGCTGGTTGATGTTGGTGTTCTGGTTCGAGCGGGTGTACTTGATCAGGTTGTAGATATCAACACCGACTTCACCAGCCTGCGCTTCTTCATCATTAACGCGAATCACAACACGACCTGCATCGATATAGTCGACGATACCGCCGCGCAGTGCCTGCACGGTGGTACCCGAGTCGACAGCTACGGTGCGCTCGATACCGGTACCAACGAATGCTTTTTCAGGGCGCAGGCAAGGTACTGCCTGGCGCTGCATGTTCGCACCCATCAATGCGCGGTTCGCGTCATCGTGTTCGAGGAACGGAATCAGCGATGCGGCAACTGACACGATCTGGCCAGGTGCAACGTCCATGTATTGAACGCGTTCTGGTGAGACCAAAATCGTCTCGCCGGCTTCACGTGCCGACACCAATTCGTCGGACAACTTGCCCGATTTGTCGATCGTCGCATTCGCCTGCGCAATGATGTATCGGCCCTCTTCAATTGCCGACAAGTAATCGATCTGAGTAGTGATCTTGCTGTCGTTGACTTTGCGGTATGGCGTCTCGAGGAAACCATATTCGTTCAGGCGTGCATACAGCGCCAGCGAATTGATCAGACCGATGTTCGGGCCTTCCGGTGTCTCGATCGGGCAAACGCGACCGTAGTGGGTCGGATGCACGTCACGCACTTCAAAGCCAGCGCGCTCACGCGTCAGACCGCCTGGTCCGAGGGCCGAGACGCGGCGCTTGTGCGTGATCTCGGACAACGGGTTGGTTTGATCCATAAATTGCGACAACTGCGACGAACCGAAGAATTCGCGGATCGCGGCCGAAATCGGCTTCGAGTTGATCAGGTCATGCGGCATCAGGTTGTCGGCTTCGGCTTGGCCGAGGCGTTCTTTGACGGCGCGCTCGACACGAACCAAACCAGCGCGGAATTGATTCTCTGCCAGCTCACCAACGCAACGTACACGACGGTTCCCAAGGTGATCGATATCGTCGACTTCGCCGCGACCATTGCGCAGCTCGACCAGGATCTTGATCACGGCCAGCACGTCGTCGTTCGACAGCGTCATCATGCCGGTCAATTCATCACGACCGATACGGCGGTTAAACTTCATGCGGCCCACAGCCGACAGATCGTAACGATCCGCGTTGTAGAACAAACCGTTGAACAATGCCTCGACCGAATCTTCGGTTGGTGGCTCGCCGGGACGCATCATGCGATAGATTGCGACCTTGGCGGCCATCTGATCGGCGGTATCGTCCATGCGCAGGGTTTGCGAAATGTAGCCGCCCTGATCCAAATCATTGGTGTACAGCGTCTGGATGTCGGTGATGTTGGCTTCGCGCAGCTTGCCCAACAACTCTTCGGTCAACTCGTCGTTGGCATTGGCCACGACTTCGCCGGTGTCGGCGTCGACGATGTTTTTCGCCAGCACGCGTCCGAGCAAATAATCTTCCGGCACCGAAATATGCTTAATGCCAGCCGACTCAATATCACGAACATGCTTGGCATTGATACGCTTGTCTTTAGCGACGATGACCTTGCCGGCCTTGTCGTTGATGTCGAAACGCGCAACTTCACCACGCAGACGCTCGGGCACGAATTCCATCTCGCCGCCTTCGGCGCGCAAGGCGAAATTATCAAACACGAAGAAGTTCGCCAGAATCTGCTCCGGCGTCATGCCAATGGCTTTCAGCAAAATCGTGACAGGCATCTTGCGGCGACGGTCGACGCGGAAGAACAAAATGTCTTTCGGGTCGAATTCGAAGTCAAGCCATGAACCACGGTAAGGAATGATCCGCGCGGAAAACAGCAGCTTGCCCGATGAATGGGTCTTGCCGCGGTCATGTTCAAAGAACACGCCCGGAGAGCGATGCAACTGAGAGACGATGACGCGCTCGGTACCGTTGATGACGAATGAGCCAGTTGTGGTCATCAGAGGCAGTTCGCCCATGTAGACTTCCTGCTCTTTCATTTCTTTGACGACCGGCTTGGTCGGCGATTCTTTATCCAGAATCACCAGGCGCACCTTGGCGCGCAGCGGCGACGCAAAGGTTAGACCGCGCTGCTGGCATTCCTTGACGTCGAACGGCGGATCGCCGAGCACGTACGATAAAAATTCAAGGCGTGCGAAACCGTTGTGCGAGACGATCGGAAAGATCGAGGTAAAAGCGGATTGCAGACCGTCGTTGGTACGCTGCGACGGAACTTTATCCGCCTGCAGAAAACTTAGGTACGACTCGAGCTGGGTCGCCAGCAGGAACGGAACGTTGTGAACGTTGGCTCGTTTCGCGAATGATTTGCGAATACGCTTCTTCTCAGTAAATGAGTAGTGCATGGACACTCCGTGCGTGACAGGAAGGATGGACAGTTCAGGCTTCGACGACGATCTGCAATTTCTGCATTCGCCAACTGCGAAGAAACCTCAAGTGACAACCCTGCTAAATCGTTCTATGCTTATTGCGTTGATAGCAAATTTTTCGACGACGATGCGACGACAAATTCACTACGAACTCTTCATTACTGAGAACCAACTCTGCAATAATTTTTGAAAACGACAAAGGAGTCAAAGCCGAATTCTTAATAAAAAGAATTCTGCGCTTCGACTCCGGCCCTACTGAACTGCAGTAAAGCTTACTGCAGTGAGGCGCCTTGATATCAAATTTACTTGATCTCGGCTTTCGCGCCTGCGTCTTCCAATTTCTTCTTCGCAGCGTCTGCATCCGCTTTCGATACGGCTTCCTTGACTGGCTTCGGTGCACCGTCAACTAGATCCTTGGCTTCTTTCAAACCCAGGCCTGTGATTTCGCGCACTGCTTTAATGACGCCGACTTTGTTTGCGCCGAAGTCTGTCAGGGTAACAGTAAATTCGGTTTGCTCTTCCGCTACTGCAGCAGCGCCGCCGCCAGCAGGGCCAGCCACTGCCATCGCAGCTGCCGACACGCCAAATTTTTCTTCGAATGCCTTGACCATGTCGTTCAGGTCCATGACCGACATTGCGCCTACGGCTTCCAGGATATCGTCTTTGCTAATTGCCATTTTGTAACTCCAAATTATAGTGATGAATACATCTGATCAGTACTGACGCTGATGAGCTATTACAACTCAGGCGGCTTCGACTGGCGCATCGGCAGGTGCTGCTTCTGCCTCGGCGGTCGGCGCTGCTTCGGTGCCTTCGCTCTTCTTGGCTGCAAGTGCAGCCAGCGCGCGTGCAAATCCGGAAACCGGCGCCTGCATGATTCCCAACAACTGGGACAGCAGAACTTCGCGGCTTGGAATGCTGGCCAATGACGACACACCCGCTTTATCAAGCGATTTGCCGGCATAGTTACCTGCCTTGATGACCAGTTTGTCGTTGGTTTTTGCAAAGTCTTGCATGACTTTTGCGGCAGCAACGGCATCATCCGAGATTGAATAAATCAACGGACCGGTCATTTCGGAGGCGAGGCTCGAAAACGGCGTACCTTCAACTGCGCGACGCGCGAGTGTATTTTTCAACACGCGCAGGTACACGCCTTCGGCACGGGCTTTCGCACGCAATTGCGTCAAGTGACTTACCTGGATGCCACGATATTCGGCCACGACGATGGTCTGAGCGGATGCTACTTTCGCAGAGATCTCGGCGACAACGGCCTTTTTGTCATTCAGATTAAGACTCACGGTCAAGCTCCAAAAATGATGGTTGGCTACAACACAACCACAATCGGCTGCTTGCCTTGCATCGGTTCGAACACGGCGTCCGAAGTCAGGAGTTTCGCGCTGGCAAGCCAGTCAGAGACACCACAACTTGTTCGGGTTCACCATCTGCGTTGGGTATCGGGAGATTGCTCACCCGACGGTTTAACATTTGGCGCATCCTTCATGCCTCGTGCCCAACGGTCTTTGATTGTCTGCATCAGCTTGGCGAGAACGCTTTACTGCTACAGCCCAAAGAGATGCCCTACCCTAAACAGCGCAGGGACTTGATTCAATACTTTTATGCGGTCAAGCAGCCAGCGTGGTTTGATCGACGCGTACACCGGCGCCCATCGTTGACGACAGCGACACCTTGCGCAGGTAAACACCCTTACTGGAAGTTGGCTTGGCTTTGTTCAGCGCATCAATCAGGGCAACCAGGTTCGACTTCAACGCCTCGTCGGTGAATGACTTGCGACCGATCGTCGCGTGGATGATGCCTGCTTTATCGGTACGGTACTGCACCTGACCAGCTTTTGCATTTTTCACAGCAGTCGCGACGTCAGGCGTAACCGTGCCAACTTTTGGATTTGGCATCAGGCCGCGTGGTCCGAGAATCTGACCGAGCGTACCAACGATACGCATCGTGTCTGGCGAAGCAATCACGATGTCAAATGGCATGTCGCCAGCTTTGATGCGCTCTGCTAGGTCTTCCATACCAACGATATCTGCACCAGCGGCTTTTGCCTGCTCTGCTTTTTCACCGGTTGCAAATACGGCAACGCGGACGGTCTTGCCCGTGCCGGCTGGCAAAACTACCGAACCACGCACTACTTGATCCGATTTCTTTGCATCAACACCTAGCTGGACTGAAACATCGATTGATTCATTGAACTTAGCGGTTGCCAACTCTTTGATCAGTGCAACTGCGTTGTCGAATGGATAGGCCTTGGTGCGATCGACCTTGGCCTTGATTGCTTTAACGCGCTTGGATAACTTGGCCATTACATCCCCTCTACAGTAATACCCATCGAACGGGCGGAGCCGGCGATGATACGCACTGCTGCATCCATATCGGCCGCCGTCAGGTCAGGCCGCTTCTGGGTAGCGATTTCTTCCGCTTGCTTGCGGGTGATGCTGCCGACTTTGTCGGTGTGCGGTTTCGGTGAACCCTTGGTGATACCGGCGGCTTTTTTGATCAAAATCGTCGCTGGCGGCGTCTTCATCACAAAAGTGAAAGACTTGTCTGCAAACGCCGTGATCACAACAGGGATCGGCAGACCTGGCTCGACACCTTGGGTCTGGGCGTTGAACGCCTTGCAGAATTCCATGATATTCAGGCCGCGCTGACCCAGTGCCGGGCCAATCGGTGGGGATGGGTTTGCTTTACCAGCTGGCACTTGCAGCTTGATAAAACCAATAATCTTCTTTGCCATGATGGCTCCTTCTGAAGGTGAGTGATAGCGCCGGTTCGGTTGCAGTTTTTTAAGACTGTCACTGTGAGGTGACTCTGCTCTCTAATATGGCTCCTCTTTTTGCTGCTATCAGATTTTGCTTACTAGCTGCAACGCTCTGGTCCGGCGCTTGATTATTTTTGCTGTCTAAATCGCGTTATGCTTTTTCAACCTGACCGAATTCCAACTCAACCGGCGTTGCTCGGCCAAAAATCGTCACCGATACACGCACTTTGGATTTCTCGTAATTCACTTCTTCGACGTTACCGTTAAAATCGGTGAATGGGCCATCCTTGATGCGAACCAGCTCGCCGACTTCGTAAAGTACTTTTGGCCGTGGCTTCTCAATACCGTCTTGCATCTGCTGCATGATCTTATCGACTTCATGCGGCGGAATCGGTGTTGGCTTGTTCGATTTACCGCCGATAAATCCGGTCACTTTGCTGGTGTTCTTTACTAAGTGCCAGGTCTCGTCGGTCATTTCCATTTCGACCAAAACATAACCAGGAAAGAAACGTCGCTCTGTGACTGACTTCTGACCATTCTTGACTTCAATGACTTCTTCAGTCGGCACCAGAATCTGACCAAACTTATCATCCATGCCAGCGCGGGTAACGCGCTCTGTCAAGGCACGCTGCACACTTTTTTCCATACCGGAATAGGCATGTACAACATACCAGCGTTTTTTGCTCGACGCGGCCACGACTGCGGCGCTGTCAGGCAGGGCTTGCCCACCATCTTGTGTCTGCTCACTCATTATTTTTTCCAGCCCAGAATGATGTCATACAGCAAAAATTCGAGCAATTTATCTGTACCCCAAAGGAATAACGCCATAATCAGCACGAAGCCGAAGACGACTCCGGTAATCTGTAACGCTTCCTTGCGGGTAGGCCAGACGACCTTTTTGGTTTCGCGTACCGACTCGCTGGCAAAACTCAAAAACTGCTTACCAGAAGTTGAGGTCCATGCCAAAGCGACACCGACAATAATGCCGAGCACCAGCACGCCAGCGCGCACAACTGCAGGCTTATCTGCCAACAAATAAAAACCGACTACGCCGGCGATGACCGCAAAAATAGCAAGAGCGACCTTTAATTTGTCGCTCGATGTGCTGACGGTCTGTACGGAATTCGACATACGCTGCTTTACTTTCGGTACCCTGCACCATATTCGGTGGCAGGGGCGGAGGGCCTCGAACCCCCAACCTTCGGTTTTGGAGACCGACGCTCTGCCAGTTGAGCTACGCCCCTACGTTTGAAACAACTCGACCTGAACTGAAATACCGGCATGCCAATACTGCAGTCTAGCCGATTTTTACTCGATGATCTTGGCAACCACACCCGCGCCGACGGTACGACCGCCTTCACGAATCGCGAAACGCAAACCTTCTTCCATCGCGATCGGGTTGATCAACATCACCGTGATCGACACGTTGTCGCCTGGCATAACC
>JAYTZV010000336.1:0-3200 GCA_043741695.1 Burkholderiales bacterium | reverse complement strand
TGACCGCACCCATCTCGGGTCGCATCGGCCGGGCACAGGTCACCGAAGGTGCACTCGTCGGACAAGGCGAAGCAACACCGCTGGCGACCGTACAGCAGATCGATACCGTGTATGTGAACATGACCGAGTCAAGCGCGGAGGTACTGCGCCTTCGCAATGCACTCGCCAGCGGCAAGCTGCAACGCGCCGGCAACGATCAGGCAAAAGTCACCTTGATTACCGAGGATGGCAAGGCCTATCCGCAAACAGGTCGCCTGCTGTTTTCTGATTTGAGCGTGGATGAAAGCTCGGGTGCGATTTTGCTGCGGGCTGAATTTCCCAATCCGAATCGCGTTCTACTACCAGGTATGTATGTGCGTGCCCGATTGGAGCAAGCCGTCGACAAACGCGCGATCACGGTGCCGCAGCAAGCGGTGCAGCGCAGCCCGCAAGGGGCGACGGTGCTGGTAGTCGGCAGTGATGGCAAGGTCGTGGTTCGCGGCGTCAAGACCGATGGCGCGCAAGATAATACATGGCTGATCAGCGAAGGATTACAGGCCGGCGATCGCGTTGTGGTGGAAGGCTTTCAAAAAGTGAAGCCGGGCGCGGTGGTCAAGACTGTGCAGTGGGCCGGCGCAACTGGCTCGCGTGCTGTGACATCTGCCGCTGTTTCTGCGGCACCCGGTGCTCCGGCGGCGGCCGAACCTGTCAACAACAGCCAACCCGCAAAGTAACCAGGAGTCCGGCATGGCAAAGTTTTTTATTGATCGCCCGGTATTCGCCTGGGTTATCGCACTGTTCATTTTGCTGGCGGGGGCCCTGTCGATCACGCGTTTGCCGATCGCACAATATCCCACCATCGCGCCACCATCGATCGTCATCACAGCCACCTATCCAGGTGCCACCGCGCAGGTGCTCGACGACAGCGTGACCAGTTTGATCGAACAAGAGATGAATGGTGCCGATGGCTTGAAATACATCGAATCGCAAAGTCAGGCGAATGGAACTGTCACCATCACCGTCACTTTCGAAGCTGGTACCGATCCCGATCTGGCAGCAGTGGATATTCAAAACCGTTTGAAACGTGTTGAAGCACGCTTGCCGCAAGCAGTCACGCAACAAGGTGTGCAGGTCGCCAAAGCGCGTAGCAATATTCTACTGTTCGCCACTTTGTCATCGACCGATGGCAAGCTCGATCCAGTCGCGCTCGGTGATTATTTGTCACGCAATGTGCTCAATGAAATCAAGCGCGTGCCGGGCGTCGGTCAGGCGCAGTTGTTCGGTACCGAGCGGGCGATGCGGATCTGGATCGATCCCGACAAACTGGTTGGCCTCAAGCTGGCGACTACCGATGTTGTCAATGCAGTCCGTGCGCAAAATGCACAGGTATCTTCCGGAACGCTAGGTGACTTGCCGAATCCGGCATCACAGCAATATGCGGCACCGGTGGTCGTCACTGGCCAACTTGGGTCGACCGAAGACTTCGGCAAGGTCGTGTTGCGGGCCAATCCAGATGGCTCGGTCGTGCGATTGAGTGATGTGGCTCGCATTGAAATCGGCGGTCAGAACTACGGCCTGTCAGCGCGCTTGAATGGCAAGCCGACATCGGCCATTGCAGTGCAGTTATCGCCAACTGGAAATGCGCTCGCCACTGCACAGCGGGTGCGTGCCAAGATGGATGACCTGTCGAAATATTTTCCACCAAACGTCAAATACGATATTCCGTACGACACCTCGAAGTTCGTGAAAATCTCGATCGAGGAAGTGGTCAAGACGCTGATCGAAGCAATCGTACTGGTGTTTTTGGTGATGTATCTGTTTTTGCAAAATATCCGCTACACACTGATACCAACCATCGTCGTACCGGTGGCATTGATGGGTACGTTTGCCGCGATGTCGCTATTCGGTTTTTCGATCAATGTACTCACGATGTTCGGCATGGTGCTGGCGATTGGTATTCTGGTTGACGATGCGATCGTGGTGGTCGAAAACGTCGAGCGCATCATGAGTGAAGAAGGATTATCGCCACGTGACGCCACGCGCAAAGCGATGACGCAGATCACCGGCGCAATCATCGGTATTACGCTGGTGCTGATGGCGGTGTTTATTCCGATGGCGTTTTTTGGTGGCGCGGTCGGTGCGATCTACAAACAGTTTTCACTGTCGATGGTGTCGTCGATGGCGTTCTCTGCATTGATGGCATTGACGCTGACTCCCGCATTGTGCGCAACGATTTTAAAGCCGGTCGAAGCCAGTCATCACCATGCGAAGACCGGATTTTTCGGCTGGTTCAATCGCGGTTTTCAGCGTACTGCCAACGGCTATCAAGGCATAATTGCGCGCATGCTGAACGGCACCCTGCGCTACATGCTGGTGTACGGTTTGATCCTGCTGGTGGTGGGCTTTGTGTATGTCCGCCTGCCCTCATCGTTTCTGCCAAACGAAGATCAGGGCTACATCATCACCAACGTGCAACTGCCCGCAGGTGCCAGTGCAAACCGCACATTGAAAGTGCTAGAGCAGGCAGAAAATTATTATCTGAAACTGCATGAAGTGGCGCGCACCGTGGCAGTGGTGGGCTTCAGTTTTTCGGGTAACGGACAAAATGCGGGTCTGGTGTTCGTGCCGCTGATCGACTGGAATGAACGCCCTGCCAACGAATCAGCCAGCTCACTGGCCGCCAAGGCGATGAAAGTGTTTTCATCGATCCGCGATGCGATCGTGTTTCCGATCACGCCACCGCCAATCCGTGAACTCGGTAACGGCACCGGCTTTACTTTCCGACTGCAGGATCGCGGCGGACTCGGTCACGATGCATTGATCGCTGCGCGTAATCAGTTGCTGGGTCTGGCGGCAAAAAGTCCAATTCTGAAAGGCGTACGACCCGAAGGGTTGGAAGACGCACCGCAATTGCAGTTGGATATTGATCGCGACAAGGCCAATGCGCTCGGTGTCTCGTTCGCCGATATCAACAGCACCTTATCGACCGAACTCGGTTCGTCGTATGTCAACGATTTTCCGAATCAAGGTCGGCAACAACGCGTGATCATTCAAGCCGATGCGCCGCAGCGTTTGCAACCGGAAGATCTGTTGAAATTATTCGTACGCAGCGCCAGTGGCACGATGGTACCGATGTCGTCCTTCGTCACGTCTCACTGGATTACCGGACCGGTGCAACTGGTGCGCTACAACGGTTATCCGGCATTGAATATTTCTGGTGA
>JAYTZV010000335.1:0-3203 GCA_043741695.1 Burkholderiales bacterium | reverse complement strand
CTCCTCTCTCTGCGTGTAAAAGTAAGGACATGCAAATGATTAAATTGTTGGCTTGAAACGTGTGATTTGCGCTATCCCGAGCGATAGGGACATGCTGTGCCAAGATACAAGTGATTGTGTTGATTAATCTGTCATCCACCAGTCAACGATTGGGTCTGCGTCGTCACTTTGTGTAGCACCCAACTTTGCATTCCTCTCACGCAGTCACACATGCCAGGAACCCACAGACACGTACATGTATACGTACTTGGAACAGATCTGCTCGTTGCTGCTGCTGCTGTTGCTGTTGCTGTTGCTGCTGCCCTTGCTGATCTTGACTGATGCATTCCACCGAATCCCCGCCCCCACTCGTCAATTGCGGGATGCCTGGTGCCGATTCATCAGATGCCAGCAACCGACCCACGCTATCCCGGCGCGACTGCTTCATCGAACGAATCAGCTGCTCTGCATGATTTTTTTTGAGATGTGCTGCGAATGCAGCGGCTGCCTGCGCCGAGGTCGGATGCGTTGATGGCATCGCCGGCACTGCTTTCGACGCCTCTGCCGGTTTGTTCCTGACCATGTTAGTACTCATTTTTCACTCGATCGGGTTGTTTTTTTCAAAGGTAATTTTTTGCAGGATGGTCAGTTTTTCGCTACGTAGATGACCCGCGCGCAACAGCTGCTTGCATTCAAAATAATTTCGCCCAGCCTCACGTGCAGCAAGTGCGGCTTCACGTGCCTGTAAGTGAATTTTTTCTGCATCGAGCTTTTTGCGTTCGTACACAGCCTTGGCGGTCCGAAATTTTCCGCTGCTAATTTCCATCCGAAAGAATTCAGCACGTGCCTGCGCCCAAAAATCGATAGCCTCTTGTTTTGCATCGCGCCACTGCTGTTTAATCTTGCCCACTGTGACACGCTGCGCGCGCCATGCAGACCGCGCCTCAATGCACTCGCGCTCCATCCGTTCGAGACGGCGCTTATGGACATTGATCAACTTCGACAGACGTTTATCCTGACGCCTCGGCTCGACTACTTCAACTGCTTCGCGCCGTAAGCGCCCACCGCCAAACGGAGCCAGCGCATCGTGCATCAGGCTTGTGCCAGTGAATTCAGCTGCTGCAGCATCGTGTCAAATGGCGTCAGGTGGCGTGTGTCCTGTCGCAGAAATTCGAGTTGCTCTGGGCGCAGCCGCACCGCACAATCAGCCACCGGATCGCCACCTTCCTTGTATTCACCAAGACGAATCAGCAACTCCATTTCATCGTAACGCGCCATCAATTCGCGAAATCGCGCAGCCGCTTTGAGCTGTGGGCGCGTGGCGATATTCGACATCACCCGACTGATGCTGGCCAATACATCGATCGCCGGATAGTGGCCCTGCTCAGCGAGTTTGCGCGTCAGGATAATATGACCATCGAGCAGTGAGCGCGCCTCGTCGCCGACCGGGTCGGAGGTAGTTTCGCCGTCGATCAGTACGGTGTACATCGCGGTGATCGAGCCTTCATTGGTAGCACCGGCACGTTCGATCAGGCGTGGCAACATGGTGTAGACCGATGGCGTAAAGCCGCCACGCGCGGGCGGCTCCCCTGCGGCCAAACCAATTTCACGCTGCGCCCGTGCAAAGCGCGTCAGCGAATCGATCAACAGCAGCACATTTTTGCCGCGTGCGCGAAACGCTTCGGCGATTGCGGTGGCACTGAAAGCAGCGCGCGAACGTTCCATCGACGTCTTGTCGGAAGTGGCGCAGACGATGATAGTTTTACGTACTAGCGCGTCGTCGAGTTCATGCTGCAAAAATTCATTGAGCTCACGACCGCGCTCACCAATCAAACCAAAGATGATCACGTCGGCTTCGCAGCCGCGCGCAATCGATGCCATCAGCGTGGTCTTGCCGCAACCTGCACCGGCAAATACGCCGATGCGCTGACCACGGCCGAGCGTCAGTAATCCATCGATAGCGCGCACGCCAGTTGGCATCAGCGTGGTGATGCGTGGTCGATCCGTCGCGCGCGGCGCATCGCGAATCACAGGCACAATGTCACGCCAACCCGGTTGCTCGGGTGACATGATTGCCGTGCGAAATTCCATGCGGCCGAAGCCGTCCAGTACGCATCCCAGCAAATGTTCACCGACCTCGATCGAATGCGTGCTGCGCATTGGCGTAATGCGGGTACGGTTCGACACGCCCTCGAGCGGACTCAGTGCCGATAGCAGTGCCGCATGATTATTGAAGCCCACCACTTCGGCCAGCAATGACAAGTTAGAGTCTGGATCGGTCAGCGTGCAGAGCTCGCCAATCTGCACCGGCGGCATGTGCGCCTCGATCACCGTGCCCAGCACTCGTGCAACTTTACCGAAGCTGGTAAAGCCCGGTTTGTCCGGTAAATCGGCCAACCAGCTTTTACTGCGTGCGCTAATCGACGCAACCAGGAGATCCATCTGCAGCAGTTGTTCTGCATCGGCGTTGTCGGCATCGGTGTATTCGGCACCGGCGTAATCAGGACCGGCACTATCCGAGCCAGCGTTCACCAGATCACCTCGATTTTGCGCTTGCCCATGAAGGTCAGATGATTGTCAACCACCGCCACCAGTTTGACCCCGAGCAATTCATCGCCGATATAGACCCGATCACCATCACCCGTCACGATACCGGCGTTGACGCCAGTGACGATCTGGCGAATTTGAAATGGCAGCATTGATTCGGCACTACCGACCTTGGCGCTGATCGGAAACGTAATTTTGTGTTCAACGACGAAGGCTTTCAAAACACGTTCGAAGCGGGCACCCTCCTCGTCATCCAGATGTGCGCGCATCGACCACGCGATATCCGTGAGATCCAGGTCAAAACGCTGCAGCAGGTCGGCATCTTTCATACGTTTTCGAAAAGCTGCTTGCAGTGCGAGCGGGCTTGGCGGCGCAGCAGACTCGCCAGCCGCAGGGATAACGCTCGATGTGGATCGAGACCGTGGAGACGCCGACAATGCAGCCGATGTTGACGTAGCCGCGTCATCGAGCCGCGCGGACACATTGGGTTTGTCACCTGACGCACTTACCTCGGGCGATTTTTCGGTATGCCATGCCAGAGGCATTTCCGGATGCAGTAACTTTGGCAGCGACGGCTTGGCCGTGTAGGCGTAGGCGGCAACTGCGCTCAGCAATGCAAACAAGCTGGCCGGTGCAATCATCCATTTGCGCCAGCGTGGTAGCTTGAAGCGTCGTGC
>JAYTZV010000334.1:0-3210 GCA_043741695.1 Burkholderiales bacterium | reverse complement strand
GTGTCGCACCGCTGGTGTATTCGAACACCTGCCCTGGTTCCAGCAAGGGTTGATGCCCGACCACACCGAGACCGCGCACTTCTTCGATATGGTTGTTGGCATCCGTAATGACCCAATGCCTTGAGATCAGTTGTGCCGTGATCTGCCCGGTATTCGTAATCGTGATCGCATAAGCGAATACATATTGCGCGCGGTCGGGATCGGATTGATCCGCCAGATATTGGGTGCGGACCGAAACGGTCAGTTCATATGCTGCGGCCATGTTGGGCTCCACTTGGTGTGTTCTTGCGGCGGCATCGGATGAATGCGATTGCTGCGTGCTAATTGAGTACTCATTTTGTTTTACTGCGACACTCGACCCGTGCGCTTGATCTTCCTGCATCGTCGCTAACAGAGCGTTCGCAATATAACAGCGTCTCTTATTCTGACGAACGTGGGCACGCTTAGCAAGCGCAGCAGAGTTAAAATGCGGCACCTTTTTGAAATTGCTCATCATGCCAACTTATCGCATCGCTCCCAGCATCCTGTCCGCCGACTTCGCCCGCCTAGGTGAAGAGGTTCGCAACGTAGTCACCGCCGGCGCCGACATCATTCATTTCGACGTCATGGACAACCACTACGTACCGAACCTGACCATCGGCCCCCTCATTTGCGAAGCAATTCGCCCGCACGTGCAGGTACCGATCGATGTGCATCTGATGGTCAAGCCGGTTGATCGCATCATTCCGGATTTTGCCAAGGCAGGTGCCAATATCATCAGCTTTCATCCCGAGGCATCCGAACATATTGATCGCACGCTTCAGCTGATTCGCGACAACGGCTGCAAAGCCGGGCTAGTCTTCAATCCCGGAACACCACTGCATTTTCTCGATCATGTGATGGACAAGCTCGATCTGATTTTGATCATGTCGGTCAACCCGGGCTTTGGTGGGCAATCGTTCATCCCGCATGCGCTGGAAAAAATTGCGGCAGTGCGCCAGCGGATCGATGCATCGGGCCGCGAAATCCTGTTGGAAGTCGATGGCGGCATCAAGATTGACAACATTGCGGCAGCAGCCAAAGCGGGGGCCGATACCTTCGTCGCCGGCTCGGCAATTTTCGGCAAGCCCGATTACAAGAGTGTGATCGATGCGATGCGTACCGAGCTCTCCCGCGTATGAAATTGTCCGGAATCCTTGGTGTCATCATCGACCTCGACGGCACCATGCTCGATACCGCGCCCGATTTTCAGGCGGCGATCAATCGCATGCGGGCCGACATGGCACTGCACCCGCTCGACATCGACACAATCAAGGAATTCGTCGGCAAAGGCTCTGAAAATCTGATTCGCCGGGTGCTTGCGGTCGATTTCGATGAAGTAAAAATCGCACTGCATTTCGACGCGGCGATGGAAGCCTATCAGCGCCACTATCTCTCGATCAATGGTGATTTTGCGACCCTTTATCCACAGGTACGCGAAGGTCTCGACCAACTGCAGCGACAACACCTGCGGCTGGCCTGCGTCACCAACAAACCTATTGCGTTCACGCTGCCACTGCTCGACAAGGTTGGTTTGCGTGATTACTTCGAGGTGATCTATGGCGGCGATTCGCTACCGACCAAGAAGCCCGATCCCGGTCCGTTCGTGCAGGTATGTCGCGATTTTGATTTCGCACCATCGCAAGTGGTAGCCATCGGTGATTCATCCAACGATGCGCAAGCAGCACGCGCAGCCGGGTGTCGTGTGCTGACTGTGCCGTATGGTTACAACCACGGTGAGTCTGTACAGTCGATTGATTCAGATGGTATAGTCGAATCGCTGCTTGATGCAGCGCATCTCATTGAAGTCTGACGCTTAAATTTAAACCAGCCTAAGTTTGACCCATCAGATCAACCTAGCCACACCGCCCATGGATCTCGTCAAGAAAACAATCGCCTCAAAGCGCAGCGCTCCCGGAGCCTGGCTATGGCGACGCTGGCAACCGCAGACGTAATCGTTCTGCCACTGCTGTCGAGCGCCTCATTCATCTAACGCGTCGACGTTTTCAGACCACCCACCGCACACCTTACAATAGCGGTCCGGAGAAAAACCATTACTGAACTCGAATTCAAATCGCTGGCCGCGCAGGGCTACAACCGCATTCCGCTGATTGCCGAAGCCTTCGCTGATCTCGAAACCCCGCTAACGCTCTATCTCAAATTAGCGCAGCCGCAAGGCGCAGGTAAAAATACGTTCTTGCTTGAATCGGTCGTTGGCGGCGAACGCTTCGGCCGCTATTCATTCATCGGCTTGCCTGCCACGACCTTGATGCGAAGCAGCGGCAATCGCACCGAGGTCGTCACCAACGGCGTCGTCACCGAAACCATCGTTGGCAATCCGCTCGACTTCATCGAACAATTTCAGCAGCGCTATAAGGTTGCCATCAGTCCTGGCATGCCACGCTTTTGCGGTGGACTTGCCGGTTACTTCGGTTACGACACCGTGCGTCATATCGAAAAACGGCTGGCGGATTCGACGCCACCTGACGATCTCGGCCTGCCCGATATTCAATTGATGCTGACCGAAGAACTCGCCGTCATCGACAACCTCTCCGGCAAACTCTATTTAATCGTGTACGCCGACCCGACTCAGGCTGAAGCCTATGCACGCGGTCGTCAGCGCCTGAAAGATTTGCGCGCGATGTTGCGCCGCGCCGTTGATGCGCCGGTGACGTCGGCTTCGGTGCGAACTGATAGCGTGCGCGATTTTCCGCGCGACGCGTATTTGAAGGCCGTCGCCAAAGCCAAAGAATATGTGATGGCTGGTGACTTGATGCAGGTGCAGATCGGCCAGCGCATCAAGAAGCCGTATGTCGATTCGCCGCTGACGCTGTATCGGGCACTGCGCTCGCTGAATCCGTCGCCCTACATGTATTTCTATAATTTCGGTGACATGCAGATCGTCGGTGCGTCGCCGGAGATCCTGGTGCGGAACGAAACTCTGACCGGTGGCGAATACGCCGGCCAGAAGAAAATCACGATTCGCCCCCTCGCTGGTACCCGGCCGCGCGGTTCGACACCGGAGAGCGATGCCGAACTCGCCCGCGAGCTGCTGGCTGATCCGAAAGAAGTCGCCGAACACGTCATGCTGATCGACCTGGCGCGCAACGACATCGGCCGCATCGCGCAAACCGGCAGCGTGAAGGTCACCGACAAGCTGGTCATCGAAAAATATTCGCATGTGCAGCACAT
>JAYTZV010000333.1:0-9016 GCA_043741695.1 Burkholderiales bacterium | reverse complement strand
AGGTCGTAAGCAGTGACGGTACTGGCTGCCTGATTGTTGATGTACAAGGTCTTTCCATCCTTGCTGATCGCGGTACCAAACGCACCGGCACCGGCTGGAATACGCGAGAGCGTCTTCAGTGTCGCCGTATCGATTTTTGCAACGATGCCCAGGCTGCTGTCGGACACGTAAAACACATCGCCGGCTGGTGAAAAGACGATATTGCGCGGGGTGACGTAACCATGCAGTACCGCACGCACCTTGTTACTGTTGAGGTCGTACACCACCACGTCAGGGCGCTCGCTGTAGGAAACGACCGCCGTGCGCTCGTTCGGGCTGACCGCCAGCGAGTTGTTGTGGATGTCACCATCGAAGGTCCAGCGTGCAGGTGCGGCAGCATGGACAGCACCGATCGAAAGCGCTGCTAGCAGGGCAGCGGCAGGGATGCTTTTCAGCAGAAGTTTGGTGGATGATTGCATGGCGATTCCTTTTTTTTATGAAGAGGCGGGTTTATTTCTGGATGAAGTGCGCCCATTATTCAAAACGAAGCACTGGGTAATTCATGTGGGTGAATCGCTTTCTGGCGATCTGCACCGTCATCCATGACCGAACTTTACGCGCCGACAATTAATCAGTAAAACAACTTAAATAAGTATTTATAACCTTTTTATAAGGTTGATTGTGATGCTGATCGGTTGAGAGTTTGCGGGTTCGCCATCATCAAAAAAATCGTTAGCTGCCATGTCTCAATGGTTGCTTCGCGCCTTCGCCAACTCAGCTGGCACCCACCGCATCAGCCACACGTAAGCGCTTTTTCCATTCAGGGAAGCAATTCGGAATTACACGATGATGAACAACTGCGTTGTATTGAAGGATAGAAAATTGAAGCGGGGAAGATTCTTGCGCGGGGACTTGAACACTTGCAGAAAACTGCCCCCGATCGTTATCGACTCGAAGGCAGTTGGGGATGTTTATTGTTTCAAAACATTGAGCGAGTTGGTATTCGAGTTGGTGAAATAGACGAGCAAGTTTCCATTCGCGTCCGTTGTCGCTGCCACACCGAACAAGGCCGATCCTGTTCCCTTGATTTTGTCCACTGGCGTCGTATCGAGTAACTTGACGCTGACCAGTTCGGCAGCATAAGTGGTTCCTGCAGCAGAAACAGTTGGATTAGGCTGAATTTCAACGAGGTTGTTATCCAGCTGATTGACAACGAGCAGACTGCCGGTGATCGGATTGACAGTGATGCCAACCGGTGCATTTAGGCGGCCGCCTTGGTAGACAGTGACCGGGGCTTCGGTTGCTGTGACCGTTGTCGCGTTCGGAAATGCAACGATGCTGTTGTCCGCCGTGCTGACGACATACAGGACGTCCATTGCGGTGTCATACACCATGCCCTGCGGACCGGTTGGGTCGAATGCGTTGGTGCCGACCGGCAGTTTTCCGATGGTTGTGACAGCCTCGGCATTGAATTTTCCAGGGACGAATTTTTGCCTTTGTACCGAGCCTGATTTGACCTCGGTCACAAAAAAGAACGGCGCAGTTGTCCCCGCCTTGATGCCAAAGGCTTGACCCCACGGTCCGGCAAATTGATCCCCTGCCGGACTAAAGGTGGCACCACTGTTGTTGTCGATGATCCCGCCGTTGTTCGGAAAATCCGTACCATTCGGCGTTACGACAACAACGTTACCATCGCCTGTAGTCGCACCGGTCGTCAGGTTTTTATACCCCGGAAGAAAATTGGCAATCCAGGTCGCGCCGAGATTACTGATCGCGATTGCTGCCGGACCAGAGGCTGTTTTTTCTTGGTAATACTGCGAGATAACACCAGTAGAAGGGACATAGCGCATCAGCGTGGTGCCGTTATTTGCGCCAGTACTATCGCTGAAGTTGGCGACCAAAACATCGCCCGGCTGCAACACGTTTTTAGCACCAGTAGCGGCATTCATGCCGGTGTAGTTGGCCGGGGCGATTGCCAGACCGTACGGGTTACCATCCCCGTTGGGAGCGACAGTGGATGCTACCTTGGTGATCGTAGCCAAGTTTTGCGCAGCGACTGCAGGTCCGGAGGATCCGCCACCGCACGCGCTCAATACCGCCGCGACCGACAGACTTAGGAGAAGAAGAGACGATTGTGTTTTCATGATAATTCCGTTCGCGAAGGGTGGGTGGATCGGCCGTCTGCACGGCGATATAGAGTGTTTCAGGTAGGTGTACGTATTTGGCGCGGGATTATTCCCGCGGTCTTGAAAAAAAAGATATTTGCTGAGGATGAATGCGCGTGACGGTAACTGCGCCACGGGGCAAGCACCATCAACGGCATCTCAATTGCGTGCTTACTGCTTGAGTACAAACGTGGCCATCGTCTTGATATCGTCCTGGCTCAGTGACGGATACGGCGGCATCGGAATCGCGCCCCATTTGCCGACGCCACCATTGCGGATGCTTGCCATGACCTTGGTCAGCGCTTGCGGGTCGCTGCGGTATTTCGCTGCCACGTCTTTGTAGGCCGGGACAACAACTTTGCTCGCAATCGCATGACAGCCGAGGCACGCGTTTGCTGTCAATAAGGCTGTTGCATCGACGGCGTGCCCGGTCGTCGGAGCTGCTGGCGGTTTATCGGCGATAGGGACCTTGGCGACGGCGGGTAAAGTCGATAGCTTTTCTGATCCGTAGGTGGTCGCCAGATAACCGCTGATCTGCGTCATGTCATCTGCTGTCAGCGGTGCGCCATAAGCATGCTGCATCTTGCCCACTTCTGCGGTCCACTGCGACAGCGACATGTGCGACGGTTGCAGGTTCACATAATCGGCCGAGTGACAGATCGCGCATTTTTGTTGAGCGATCACATAGCCAGGATGAGAAGAGGGTATAAATTTGGCGACTTCGGGTGGCAGGATGACGCTGACTGGTTTGCTGAACGCCAGCGGAGAAAGCGCCAACATGGCGAGCATGCCCATACATTGAATACGCGTAAATGAAATCATCGGGTTCTCCTAGGCGACAACGATATGCATGGCTTCAATCACATTACGCATGTAGCCACCGGGATTCCACAGTGCGGTCATTGGCTGCATTTCGCCCTTGACGGTTGTGGCGCGCACCAACAGTTGCAGTGGCCCTTTGCGTGATGGCGTCATACCGAAACGCCATTCGCGGAAAGAATAATTGCCAAGATCCTTGCCGAGGATCGCTGCCTTCCAGTGCTGTCCGCCATCGTCTGAGACCTCTACACTTTTCAGACCCGCGCCGCTATCAAACGCAATACCCTTGATCTCGAGCGGGCGCCCGGCGTGTACAACCGAATTATTTTTCAGGCTGGTGATAAACGAGCGCACTTTAAGTTTGGCGATTGGGCGTGTCTTGCCGGCGGCCGTTCCCGCAGGTACACAATCGCAATCGTTATCCGGCAACCGATATGCCGTGGCCATGAAGAAGCCGTCGTAAGTTTTGTCGAGCACCTTGATGTCGCTCAGATGTTTGACCCAATACGTGCCCGAATAACCAGGGACGATCAGCTTGATCGGATAGCCATTCAGGAATGGAATATCGACACCATTCATCGACCAGGCGATGATCGGTCCATCACTGAGTGCATGATCGATGTCGATCGCCTTGATGAAATCGGGCGTCGTCGGCAGCACGGGCAAGTCTAGGCCATTGAAACTGACTTGCTTCGCACCTGTCATCACGCCCGCTTTTTCCAACACCGCTTTCAACGGAACACCGACCCAGCGGGCATTGCCCATTGAACCATTGCCAAGCTGCGCGCCAAATACGCGCGGCGATGAAAAAGCGCGGCTATTACCGGAGCACTGATTGACTGCCACTACCTCAACCGGTGCAGCGATTTTTTTCAGGTCGTCGAGTGATAACGAGAGCGGTGTTTTAACTGCTCCGCCGATAGCGAGGCGATAAGTATCGGGATCGATGGAAGTAGGAATATTGGCCAGATGGTAGCGCACGAAGAACGCATCATTTGGCGTGATCACGCCGTCGTTGAATACGGCAAATGGTGTTTCCAGATGCGGCGGGCGCGTGGTGATACGCATCAGTGCGCGTTTTTGCGGATAGACGACCAGCTCGCGTGTACCGTTTTCAAAGGGCTGTTTTTCTACTGCAGCCAGAGCACCTAGCGGGCTGGCCAGCGTTGCGATGGCGCCAGCCTGTCGCAAAAAATTACGCCGTGGGGCAATCAATGCATTATCAGTTTTCATATTGTCTCCGTAGCGGAAGGGAAGTCGCTTGAATTTGATCCGGATCACGCGAACCAGCTTGAAACCAATGCATTGATGCCGATCCCGCCAGCGATCAACCACATAAACAAAACAAGTGCCAGCAATAGTGGTTTGACACCAGCTTTACGAATCGCGGAGATGTGCGTAGTCAATCCAAGTGCCGCCATCGCCATCGCCATCGCCAGCATCGCAGTATCGATATCAATCATCGTTGTAACCAGCGCGTGCGGCAGGATTGCCAGTGAATTGATGCCTGCGACACCGACGAAAATCAAGGCAAACCACGGGATCACGATTTTTCCAGGCGTGTGATTCGCATGATCACGTTCATGTACGGCGGCTTTACTACGCGACAAATAGGCGGACAAGATAATCAGAAACGGCGCCAGCATCATCACGCGGACCATCTTCGCAATGACTGCGGTGTTGGCTGCATCGTCGCTGATCGCATGGGCTGCGGCGACCACTTGAGCAACCTCATGTACGGTCGAGCCGGTGAAGATGCCGTACGCAGTCGGCGTCACATTGAACCACTGCAGATGGGCATTCAGATGGTATAGCGCGGGATACAAAAAGATCGCTAGCGTGCCGAACACGACCACCGTCGATACCGCAACGGTGACCTGTTCTGCGCGACCCTGGATCACCGGCTCGGCCGCCATCACGGCAGCAGCGCCACAGATCGAGCTGCCAGCACCGATCAGCATGGCGGTCTTTTGGTCCAGTTTAAATACTTTGACGCCGAGAAACCACGACAGGCAAAACGTACTCGACAACACGATCGCATCGATCACGACGCCGCTCAAGCCGACATGGCCGATGTCTTGAAAGGTTAAGCGCAAGCCATACAAAATGATGCCGAGCCGCAGCAGGTTTTGTTTCGAGAAAGTCACGCCAGGGCTACTGATGCCTGCGATGCGTGGATACACGGTATTGCCGACAACCATGCCGAGAACGATCGCCAGGGTCAGAGCGCTGATCCCATTAGCTTGAAGAAATCCGATTTTGCCAAGCGCGATCGCAGCGAGTGCAACGATACCTGCCAGAAGAATTCCGGGCACAAAAGGCAGCAACGTTTTCCAGCGATTCGATTTAGTGCTTATTGTTGTCGACTGGTTTGCTCCGCTTGTTCTGCTTGTTCTGCTTGGTAGAGATAACGCTATCGTCGCTTTGTCCATTACCATCTCCTTGAATGATGGATGAACTGTAGCGAGCTCGGGTCAATCGGTAAAACGCATAATTTTTGTAAAGATAACCTGATATGGTGGTTGATCAGCCAGGCTGTCGAGGCATTGACTACCGCTACTGCGCGCAATTTTTGGCCGCCACGGGCGTTACTTTCAAGGCCTCTATTTAGTGCAAGCTCCGATATTTTTTAAGATTGCCGGAAGGGTGACTTTTTAAAAATTGTGGTGCGAGCCAAGTCGTCTGTTTTTACTGCACCTTTTATGTTGCTGATCACCGCTTTGTACGAGCGCAACGCTGCGAAGGTCCGTGAATTACGTCATGCTTCGTACGTTGAACAGTGAACGGCTACCGAAAACGCCGATTCATCATCGATAATTAGTCGAATGCCTTAATGACGAAAAAACCGCTATTTGCTTATGCTCAGATTACCCACCACCGCCACCGCGCCGTTTTGTCCTTCCGAAGTTGCGGGATCCATTGCAGTCGGTAGTGACACATCATTCTGGTCAAAGATGCGACGCTTTGCAGGTCCCGGCTTACTTGTGTCGGTGGGCTACATGGACCCTGGTAATTGGGCGACTTCCATTCAGGCAGGGGCGTCATACGGATACAAATTGCTGTTCGTCGTGCTGCTGTCGAGTCTTGCCGCTATTGTTTTGCAGTGTCTCAGCGCGCGCTTAGGTATAGCGTCCGGGCGCGACCTGGCGCAGCACTGCCGCGCCACTTACGCTCCCTGGGTAGCGTGGTGGCTGTGGCTGTTTGCGGAAATATCCATTATCGCCTGCGACGTTGCCGAGGTCCTTGGCTGCGCCCTGGCGTTCAAGTTGCTACTCAATGTGTCGCTTCCCGCGGGAATTATGCTGACCGCATTGGATACCTTGCTGGTTCTTGGGCTTAAAGGCCGGGGCTTTCGCAAGGTGGAGGCGATCGTCCTTGCGCTCATTCTTACCATTGCACTTTGTCTGGCTATAGAACTCGCCTTTCTCCATCCAGACTGGACCGCTGTGGCGCATGGTCTGGTTCCCAGCACGGTTATTTTGTCCAGCGAGGACGCGTTATTTCTTTCCATGGGTATTCTCGGTGCGACTATCATGCCGCACAACCTTTACCTGCATTCCTCCATTGTCGGCACCCGCAAGATTGGCTCAAGCATGTCTGCCAAACGCGAGGCAATTGCCTTTTCCAATATTGATACCGTCGGCTCACTCGGCTTGGCACTGTTGGTCAATGGCGCGATTTTGATTCTTGCTGGCGCGGCATTCCACGCTACCGGCCATTCGTCTGTCCGTGAAATCGACGACGCATTTCATTTGCTGGACCCGATCGCAGGAACCCGATGGGCTGGAATAATTTTTGGATTGGGGTTGTTGGCGTCCGGCCAAAGTTCGACCTTTACGGGAACCATCGCTGGCCAAGTGGTGATGGAAGGCTTTTTGCATCTCAAAATCCCGTGTTGGCAGCGCCGTGCTATCACGAGAAGTCTCGCCCTGGTGCCCGCGCTATTGGGTGTCACTATATTAGGTGAACACTCGATAGGACGGTTGTTAGTACTCAGTCAGGTCGTACTGAGCGTTCAACTGCCCTTTGCCATGTGGCCGCTGATCCGGCTATGCGCAAATCGCGTGACGATGGAAAATTTACGCATCAACCTGGCGACCCAATTTATTGCGTGGACGCTATTTGCCCTCATCGCAATCGCTAATTTCTGGATGGTGGTGCAAGCGATCGGTTTAGCCTGAAAGGCTGGCGTAGCAACCCGAACCGTTAGTACGGGCATCTACTGATTCGATGATGATGACTGATCTGGTTTTCAGCGTTGCATCGGACAGTGTTCAAGACAGCAGCGAGCGTAGCGTTCATCGATACACAGCGTAGCTGGCGTTGAGCTGTCCTGGTGGCACGATGACGAGTGAGCAATTAAAACCCATCGTCATTCAAGGGCAAGCCACGCATCTACTATTTTTCTCGCGCTGTCATTTGAATATTAAGCCTTTCCAATTTTCGATATAGCGTGTTGCGGCTGATATTGAACTGTTTGGCAACGGTAGTCACATTCCAACGTGATGCTTTGAGCTCCTGAATCAGAACTTCGCGTTCAGCAAGTTCAAGCGTATTCAAATGCACTGGTGCTTTCGGGGCAGTGGCTTGCGATTGGTCGCCGTTATCGGTCACGAAAAAATCGTTCGGCAGATCATCGAGGCCTAGTCGGTCGCCGCCGCGTAACGCCACCATGGTACGAAGCATGTTGCGTAACTGCCGGATATTGCCCGGCCACGGATGTGCTGCAAGTGCATCCAGCACTGCCTTATCGAGACAGACATTTTCATCTTCTTCGAGTTCCTGCTTCAATATAAATTCAATGAGTTCACGTCGGTCTGCACGCTCCCGCAGTGGTGGAAGTGTTAGCGTTAGCCCTTGAATTCGGTAGTAAAGATCTTCGCGAAAATCACCTTTGGCAATCTTGCTTTTCAAGTCGCAGTGCGTGGCGCTGATAAGCCGTATATCAAGTTTAATTGACGTCCCACTACCGAGAGGCGTCAACTCACGCTCTTCAAGCACCCGGAGTAATCGCGCTTGCAATGCCGTCGGCATATCGCCGATTTCATCGAGGAATAACGTGCCACCATTGGCCATGGAAATTTTTCCAGTCGAGCCATCTTTGTTAGCTCCCGTAAATGCGCCAGATTTATAGCCAAATAATTCGCTCTCGATAAGTGACTCTGGTATCGATGCACAGTTAATTGCTACAAAGGGCTGGTCGGCGCGTTTGCTCGACAAATGTACCGCTTTGGCAAACAGTTCTTTGCCAGTGCCAGTCTCGCCGCATAAAAGAATTGCCACATCGCGCTCGGCGATGCGTAAAGCCATTGAAATGTTGCGGGCCATGGATACATCATGCCCTCTCTGCAACTGCTCAAGCGCGACATGCGATTTTTCGGCTATTTCTCCGGGCAATACGGGAGGCACGATTAACTTACGGGATGTTTTGGGCGAGCTGACAATGGCAAATAGCCTTCTGCCGTGGCGTGTGTCGAACACTGCCATCGGAGCCTGGGAGTTTCTCGTTTGCGCAGTGAGCATTAACTCTAGCTTTACATCGAAGAATGCTTCGAGGGATTTTCCGGCCGTATCTTCGGCGCCGACCCCCAAATACAAGAGCGCATTGCGATTCGATGCAACGATTAGCCCAGTCTCATCAATTGCAATCAATCCTTTATAAAGAGTTCCGACAAATTCAGACCGTGCATGAAATGCGAATAATCTGCAATGTGAAAACTGCTGAACAAATAACCGGTTTTCAATATCTTGCGCGGACATGCAGACGAGATCGAGTATATGGAGTGGTGCGCGATTGGTTTCACCAGATGCATCGAGCACGGCCAGTACGTTTCCTTGCCAGTCAAATATGGGAGCTGCCGCGCAGGTAAGGCCAGTATTGCAGAATAAATAGTGGTCGCTTTTGTGCACGATGACTGGCTTTTCGAGTGCCAGGCAGGTTCCCATGCCATTCGTACCTTGATAGCGTTCAGACCAGATAGCACCGGGCATCAATCCTGATTTGGAAGCAGTGTCGATAAATACGGGATCGCCAAAACAATTCAACAGCATAC
>JAYTZV010000332.1:0-22869 GCA_043741695.1 Burkholderiales bacterium | reverse complement strand
GTGGCCAGCGCGACGGAAAAATTACATTCAAGCCGCGCGAAGCAGCGTTTGCGGAACTCAAGCAGCGCGCAGGCTTATCGGATGCACTATCCGTTCTGGGTGACAATCCGCTGCCAGACGGCTACGTCATCACGCTGCCGCCCTTCAGCAGAACTGCGGCGTCGGCACAGATTGACGCGCTGGCGTCTCAGTTGCGCGGGCTGAAAGGAGTGGATCACGTCCAAGTCGATTCAAGCTGGATCCAGCGCTTGGCCGCACTGTCGCATTTGCTGGAAGTTGTCCTGCTGCTGCTCGGAGTGATGTTGGGAGTAGTGGTGATTACGGTGGTGTTCAATACGATTCGGCTTCAGGTGCTGACCCAGCGCGAAGAAATCGCAGTGTCGCAACTGGTCGGTGCAACCAACGGCTATATTGTGCGGCCGTTTTATTACGCTGGCGCGCTGCTTGGTACGGCGGCAGCCGCAATCGCGCTGGGCACAGTTGCCGCACTGCTGTACCCGATCAATACCGCCGTGGCCGACTTCGCCCATCTTTACGCATCCGACTTTGCGCTACACCCTCTCGGGCTCGCAGCAACCGGCTTGCTGTTAGTGCTAGGAGCGTTTCTCGGCTTCAGTGGCGCACTGTTATCGGTATCGCGCCATCTGTCGTCGAAAGTCGCCTGATCGCTCCGACTACCGTCCACTCTCCTTATCGGCTGCAACTTTTTTCGGTAATTGCCCGCCAAAGCGACGTTGCGCATAGAGTTTTCTGCCGCCAATCTGCGATCCTCTCAGCTACCCGGGAACCTTCCGGCGCGGATCAGCACTCATCGTCACCGAGTGCTAATATAGCTACCAAGCGAATTTTTTTGTTGTACTGCTGGTATCAAAAAAGCGAGGAACACCAATGAACGTACCGACTGCCGAAGCCACCCTAACCAATCCGATCAATGCGTTGACACTGGGTTTCACCGGCACGCTGGGCAACATCGATGCGTATATCTCGGCCGTCAACCGCCTGCCGATGTTGACGCATGAAGAAGAAATGTCACTCGCGCGCCGCCTGCGCGACCACAACGATCTCGGTGCCGCGCAGGGTATGGTGCTGTCACATCTGCGTCTGGTGGTATCGATTGCCCGAGGTTATCTCGGGTATGGTTTGCCACACGCCGACTTGATTCAAGAGGGCAACATCGGCTTGATGAAAGCAGTAAAACGCTTTGATCCTGATCAAGGCGTGCGTCTGGTGTCGTATGCGATGCACTGGATCAAAGCCGAGATGCATGAATACATTCTCAAAAACTGGCGGCTCGTAAAAGTCGCGACCACCAAGGCACAACGCAAACTGTTTTTTAATTTGCGCAGTCATAAGGAAGGTCTCGATTCGATGACACCGACGCAAGTCGATGCGTTGGCGAAAACGCTGAACGTCAAACGTGAAGAAGTCATTGAGATGGAGACGCGTCTGTCAGGCCGCGATATTGCGCTGGAAGCGCCAACTGATGATGACGATGACAAGTTTGCGCCAATTGCCTATTTGTCCAGCGACAGAAACGAACCGACCAACGTGCTGGAAGCACAGCAATACGATCGTCTGCAGAGCGATGGGCTGGAAGATGCGTTAGGCAAATTGGACCCTCGCTCGCGTCGTATTATCGAAGCGCGCTGGCTGGCGAACGACGATGGCTCTGGCGCGACGTTACATGAACTGGCGAGTGAATTTAGCGTGTCGGCCGAGCGAATTCGTCAGATCGAGGTAGTTGCGCTGAAAAAAATGAAAGGCGCGCTGGTGGCCTACACCTGATCGTCAACAGGCTTAAAAAAATGGCGCCCCGTTTATTCGGTGGCGCCATTTTTTATGTTGCGCTTTGATGAAACGCTTTTACGGCGCGATCGCTCAACCCTGCTTCAATAAGAGCGCAAGATCATGTGCAATCGGCGCCGCACCTTGTCCATGCCGAACGAATAATCGCACCCGCCCCTTTGCATCAAACACATAGCTACCAGCGGTGTGGTCGACGGTATAGCTGTCAGCAGTTTTTCCATCGACCTTCTGGAAAAATATCTTGAACTCTTTCGCAGTTTTTTCGGTTGCGGCCTGATCACCGCGCAAGCCCAGAAAGCGTGGATCAAATGCTGGCACATACTTCGCCAGCAGCGCCTGCGTATCACGTGCCGGGTCAAGGGTGACGAACAATACCTGCACCCGGTCGGCGTCTTTCCCCAACTCCTTCATGACACCAGCCAGCTCAGCCATCGTCGTTGGACAGACATCCGGGCAATGGGTATAGCCAAAAAATACCAGCACAACCTTGCCGCGAAAGTCCGCCAGCGTGCGCGCTGTGCCATTGTGATCGGTCAACGCAAAATCTTTTGCGTAATCGAGGCCGGTCACATCCGTATTCTTGAATTCAGTTTTTACCGGCGAGAACTTCATGTCACCGCCGGACTCGGTCGCAGGTCGGTCGCAACCAGCAACAAACAGCGTTGCACTTAACACGACAAGGAGCCATCGCAGGGTACGCATCAGAATTTCAAGTAATGGTCGACCAGCAAGGCTGCAAATAGCAGAGACAAATAAATGATCGAATAGGTGAACATGCTGCGCGAAATTTTGTCGGTGTAATGCCGGTATACCTGCCATGCGTACCACAGGAAAACAAGATCCAGAAGTACCGCGCTGACCAGATAAATTAGCCCGCTCATGCTGACTGCAAATGGCAACATGGTGGTGGCAACGAGGGCAATTGTGTACAGCCAGATATGAAACCTGGTGAAGACCATGCCGTGCGTAATCGGAAGCATTGGCAACCCTGATTTGGCATAGTCATCGCGACGATACAGAGCGAGCGACCAGAAGTGTGGCGGCGTCCAGATGAAAATAATCAGCACCAGAATCCACGCCTGCATCGGCACATCATTGGCAATCGCCGCCCAGCCGAGCGCTGGCGGCATCGCACCAGCCAATCCGCCGATGACGATATTTTGTGGCGTCGCCGGCTTCAGAATAATCGTATAAATAATTGCATAGCCGACGAAGGTGGCGAAGGTCAGCCACATCGTCAGCGGATTGACGAAGTGGTACAAAATCCAGGTACCGGCACCGCCGATCAAGCCCGAAAATACGAGCGTCTGCACAACGGTGATATCGCCGGTTGCCATCGGCCTGCGCGCAGTACGGGCCATGCGCGAATCGATTTCACGCTCGACCAGACAGTTCACTGCAAACGCCGCGCCGGCCAGCAGCCAGATGCCGATGGTGGCAGCCACCGCCAGCTTCCAGTCCGGAAGTTCAGGCGAGGCCAGGAACATACCGATTACCGCGCAAAACACCGCCAGCTGCGTCACACGCGGCTTGGTCAATGCCCAGTATTGGGCAAAGCGATTCGGCAGGGGAGGTGTCAATGTGGTCATTGGATCGATGGCGCGGTTGCGGCGTGGACAGCGCGGTTCATTTGCTTTGATGCGTTATCAACCGAAGCGCTGTTTGGTGCTGCTTGGGAGCGTGAGTTTAACATGGCCACCAGAGTGACAAGCAAAGCAGCACCGGCATTGTGCAATACGGCCAGCACCAGAGGCCATTGAAAGTACACGGTCAATATGCCTGTGCACAGTTGTAACGCAACCGCTGCCAGCAAGCCGCGCGCGATGGGCTTCAAGCCATCGATGTTTCGGGCGCGCCAACCGACCCAGGCCAGCAACAGTGCCACCACGAACGCAAAACTGCGGTGCACATAATGAATTGCAGTAAGCGCATCGAACGGCAGATAAGCCCCATCGGAAGTCATGCCCAATTTGCGCCACAGCGAAAAACCGTTAGCAAAATCCATCGCTGGCCACCAGCTGCCGTGACATAGTGGAAAATCCGTGCAGGCCAAGGCCGCATAGTTGGTGCTGACCCAGCCACCGAGCGCGAGCTGCATGGCCAGCACAATCGCTGCCAGCACAGCCGGCCCTCGCATCGCCGCTGCCGAGGCTGTCAAACGTGTCAGATCTCGCTGACGGGCGTTGAGCCACGCCAGCATCGCCAGCAGGCTCAAGCCCAATAACAGATGCCCGGTAACGATAATTGGCTGCAGCTTCAGCGTCACGGTGAATGCGCCGAAGGCACCTTGCATGCACACCATCAGAAACAAGGCAGTCGGCAACCACGGATCGAAACGCCGGTCGGTGCGTGCCGATTTTATCCAGCGCAGCCACGCGATCACCATCAACGCAACAATTAACACACCAACGCTCATCGCCAGATAACGGTGGATCATTTCAATCCACGCTTTGGCAACGGTTACCGGCCCGGTGGGCATTGCGCTTTGTGCAGCACTGATATCACTGTGCGCTTGCAGTGGATTGGCTTGACCATAGCAGCCGGGCCAGTCGGGGCAGCCAAGGCCGGAGTCGGTCAAGCGCGTAAAGCCACCAAACACAATCAGATCAAAGGTCAGAAATAACGTGACCAGACTGAGCTTGCGAAACTTGTTGGCATCGGTCGAGACCCAGACGATCGACAGCGGCAACAACGCAACTAGCAAACCAGTGAGAGCAAGTTGGATCAGCATGGCGTCAACCGATACTGGAAGCCGCCAACACCCTGCCAAGATCTTTTTTGATCTTGTTAGGGTTGGCGTTTTTTGGGAAGCGCATCATCAGGCGGCCGAGCGGATCGATCAGATACAGGTGATCAGCATCGGTTGCACCGGTCGCGGCAGGTAGCCACTTCGCCGCTGCAGCCGCGTTGGTGCGCAACATGCGGGTGCCATCGTATTCGCGCATCAACACGGTATCGAGCGGTGCGTCGTCGGTAATCAACCAGACACGTTCGATGCGGTCGCGCTCACGCCCCTGCGTCAAACGCAACTGCCGCATATCGTACAACTTGGTGCGGCACAGCTCAGCGCAATTGCCGCTGTCGACTTGCAGCATGATCCATTTGCCTTCGAGGTCTTTTAACGGCATTGGCTTGCCGTCGAGCGACGTGGTGGCGAGCTCAGACGGAATCGAATGAAGCGCCGATTCGATAAAGTCGCCATAGTTAGTACGACCGGTCGGCTTGATGACGTAGTACGTCAGATAGGACGCGATGACCGGCGCGGCACAGATGGCGATGACAGCGAATAATTTCCAGCGACCGGCGTGTTGATGCTTGCGCTCGATGAGCGGCTGGCTGTCAGTTGGTTGATTCATTGGGTTGGCATTACTCATGATTGAATCCGCTCACGTTTAATTCCTGTCACGATAAAAAAGAGTAGCGCCATCAATGCCAGCGCGTACCACTGGAAGGCATAACCACGATGCATATCGACGCCGCTCGATGGCTTTGGCCAATCGCGTATCAAGCCGTTGGGATCGTCGCCAGCTTGCGTCGTCTGCTCGATCAAAATGGGTTGCAGCGTCAGGTTGGCAGCTTTCGCCAACTCATCAATCTGTAGATTTTGCACGATTGCGCCGCGTGTCACAGGAACCGCACCAGCAAACTGCATAACGCGGGTTGCATGTCGCCGCGCGATACCGCTGATGGTGATCTCGCCGGAAGGCGTAGGAAACGGCATTAGCTGATTACGATTCGCACGATTGAGCGGAATCCAACCGCGTTGCACAAGTACGCTCATCGACGTGCCGGCGATTCGAAAAGGCATCACGACATAAAAGCCGGGGCGACCATTTTGCGGACGGTTATCGAGATAGACCGGCCAATCACGCACGAACGATCCACGCGCGGACACTCTGTGAAATTCGATCGCGTCGGGAGAAACTGGCGCGGCGCTGAGCATCACCACTGGATCGGCCGCGCGTGCAGCTAACTGGGCTTGAATCTCAAGCTTCTGTTCAGCGCGCCGGGTTTGCCATTGCGCTAGTGATATACCAAGCGCAACCAGTACTACGGTGACGACAAACGGGATCAAACGGAAGTGGAATCGGATTCGCATTACAATCACTTTTTAACACAAGCTAGCGATCGATGCGTCGTGCGACTGCAGGCGGTCAATTGCGCACTGCTGCTCATGAAAATTCTCGTCGCCATCGCCTTCTTACTGATCATCGGAAGCCTTGGCTCCGCGCTGTTTTTTCTGATGAAAGACAAAGGTAAATCAAATCGTACCGTGCATGCGTTGGCGCTGCGTGTGGGGCTGTCGATTACTCTGTTTATCATGCTGTTGATTTCTTATCAGCTTGGCTGGATTTCTCCGACAGGAATCCGTTAGTCGACCACGCATGGCTGCCCGATCAATCGCCCTACCGGTGCACTTTGAGTCCCACGCAGCACAACCGTAAAAAAAGCCGCACCGAAGTGCGGCTTTTTTATCGCCCCGATACTGCGGGCTGTGGTGACTTATAACCAGTACACCACGACATACAAACCGAGCCAGACCACGTCGACAAAGTGCCAGTACCAGGCTGCACCTTCAAAGCCAAAATGATTCTCTGGCGTGAAGTGGCCTTTGAGCACGCGGTACAGCATCACCGACAACATGATCGCACCGAGCGTAACGTGAAATCCGTGGAAGCCGGTCAGCATGAAGAATGTTGAACCGTAAATGCCTGATGTAAGTTTCAGGTTCAATTCAGAATACGCATGCGAATATTCATAGGCCTGGAAACCCATGAAAATCGCGCCCAGCATGATCGTTGCGAACAACCACACGGCGGTCTGCATCCGGTGACCGGCGCGCAGCGCGTGGTGCGACAGCGTCAATGTGACACCCGAAGTCAGCAGTAGTGCGGTGTTGATGGTCGGGATCGGAAAAGGTCCCATGGTCGTGAATGATTCAACGGTACCTGCAGGGCCCGCGCTACCCCAGTGTCCCGCAAAATCTGGCCAAAGCAGTTTGTTATCGAGATCGGCCAGCCACGGCATCGTGATGCTGCGAGCATAAAACAGCGCGCCAAAGAACCCGGCGAAGAACATTACTTCAGAAAAAATAAACCACGACATGCTCCAGCGAAACGAGACGTCGATACGTGCGCTGTACTTGCCACCTTCGGACTCGGCGATTGCATCACCGAACCAGCGATACAACACAAAAAGTACCGCAACGATACCGACAATATTTACCGCTGGCCCCCATGAAGCGCCATTAACCCAGCCCGACGCACCGAGCATCGCCACCAGCAGCGCGGCACCTGCCATCACCGGCCACTGTGACGGGCCAGGTATGAAATAACTTGTCGCGCCAGCTTGTTGAACACTCATTGCCATCTCCTGAACCGAATTGAATAACTGAACCAAAAATCTTAATTTGCTAACCGGACCATCACGCTATGCCACCACCGCATCGACTAACGCTATAACTAACGCCGATTAACGCAATGACTAGTGCTACGTCAAGCAAGGGTCGCTCGCAGCGCCTCGCAAGCTTCGCTTAAGCGGCCACCGAGCTTGCCAGCACAATCTTTACAATGACCAACAGCACCGCGATCAACAATAGTGCCCCAAGTACACCGGCGATCACAACGTGTAGTGGGTTCAGGTTCGCCTCGTCTTGATGCGAGTGCGCGCCTTTACGCACACCGAAAAAAGACCAGAAGATCGCCCTCATTGTTTGCAAAAAAGACGCTTTGCGTTGTACTGACCTTACCGGATCCTGCATGTGTAGGTTGGAGCCCCGTTGCACTTCTTTATTTTGCTGCGATTTGTTTTGCTGCAATCTGTTTTAATGCGATTTGTTTTGGTACTTCAATGCTTTATTTTGTTACGACAATTTATTGCGCCGCCGATGCCACCGGCAAACCCACCTCAAAAAACGTGTACGACAGCGTGATCGTCGTCACGTTTTTTGGTACTGCCGGGTCGACATAAAAAACCACTGGCATTTGTCGCGCCTCGTTCGGTCCTAATGTCTGCTGTTTAAAACAGAAGCACTCCACTTTTTTGAAATACCCAGCCGCTTCCATTGGCGCGTAACTTGGAATGGCCTGCGCGTGAATCAGACGCGGCTGTTTGTTGACAACCTCGTACACCATGTTAGTCAGTTCACCTGGATGCACCTGCATGCTGCTTACTGTCGGGCGAAAGCGCCACGGACCGCGAGCATTTCCGTCGAACTCAACCGTGATGGTGCGCGACTTGTCTACCTGTGTATTGCTCGGCTCTGCCACTGCGCCGCTAGCTTCCTGCGTGCTCAACACATTAACACCGGTCAATTGGCATATCCGTTTGTATAACGGCACTAAAGAGTAGCCAAAACCGAACATCATTACCGCAATAACGAGCAATTTACCCAGCATCTGCACGTTGAGTTTTTTTTCAACTGCATTGACGCTGTTATCAGCTTCAGCTTCAGCCTCGGTATCGCTATGCTTGGTCACGATCCACTAAACCAGACATGTTTAACGACTACACCAATAAAGAACATCGCGGCAATCGACCCCAGAACCAGAGCGGTGCGCAGGTTACTTGGCTTGTTTTGTTCGCTCATTGCGTTACTGTAAGGCGGGACTTGCCCGCCGTATCCTTAGTGAACAATCGGTGCAACTTCAAACGTATGGAACGGCGCAGGACTTGGCACAGTCCACTCCAGGCCTTCGGCACCATCCCACGGTTTGGCGGCGGCTTTTTCGCCACCACGAATCGATGGCAACACGACGGCGAACAAGAAATACACTTGCGACAAGCCGAAGCCAAGTGCACCGACCGAGGCAATCATGTTGAAGTCGGTGAACTGCGCAGGATAGTCAGCAACCCGACGCGGCATGCCAGCGAGACCAAGGAAATGCATCGGGAAAAACGTGATATTGAATGTGATCAGCGAAGCCCAGAAATGGAACTTGCCGCGTGCTTCGCTGTACATGTAGCCGGTCCACTTTGGACCCCAGTAGTAGAAGCCGGCGAACAGCGCGAACAGCGAACCTGCCACCAAAACGTAGTGGAAGTGTGCGACTACATAGTAGGTATCATGCAGCGCGATGTCGATCGGCGTCACAGCCAGAATCAGGCCAGTGAAGCCACCGAGCGTAAAGACAAAGATAAAGCCAATTGCAAACAACATCGGCGTCTCGAACGACATCGAACCGCGCCACATGGTCGCAATCCAGTTAAAAATTTTCACACCGGTCGGTACGGCAATCAACATCGTCGCATACATGAAAAACAGTTGCCCGGTTACCGGCATGCCGGAGGTGAACATGTGATGTGCCCACACCATGAACGACAGAATCGCGATAGATGCAGTTGCGTACACCATCGATGCGTAACCAAACAGCTGCTTGCGTGCGAAAGTCGGGATGATCTGAGAGATGATGCCGAATGCCGGCAAAATCATGATGTAGACCTCTGGGTGGCCGAAGAACCAGAAAATGTGTTGATACATGACCGGATCACCGCCACCTGCGGCGTTAAAAAACGAGGTGCCGAAATGACGATCGGTCAGGGTCATGGTGATGGCACCAGCAAGCACCGGCATCACCGCGATCAGCAGGTAAGCGGTGATCAACCAGGTCCAGCAGAACATCGGCATCTTCATCAGTGTCATGCCGGGAGCACGCATATTCAAAATCGTGGTGATGATGTTGATCGAACCCATGATCGATGACGCACCCATGATGTGGATCGCGAAAATCGCCAGATCCATACCAGGCCCCATCTGTGTGGTCAGTGGCGCGTACAGCGTCCAGCCTGCAGCGACCGCGCCACCCGGCACAAAGAACGATGCGATCAACAACGTTGCAGCAGCTGGCATTAACCAGAAACTGAAGTTGTTCATCCGTGCAAACGCCATGTCGGCAGCGCCGATCTGCAGCGGAATCATCCAGTTCGCAAAACCGACGAAGGCCGGCATGATTGCGCCGAAGACCATGATCAGGCCATGCATCGTGGTCATCTGATTAAAGAATTCAGGTTGCACCAATTGCAGACCCGGCTGAAACAATTCAGCGCGAATCACCAGCGCCATCACACCGCCGGTCAGGAACATCGTGAAAGAGAACCACAAATAGAGGCTGCCGATATCCTTGTGGTTGGTCGCATACAACCAGCGACGCCAACCCTCTGGATGATCGTCATGGCCGTGATCATGGTCGTGGCTGTGCTCGTGTCCAGCGCCGTGTGCGTGATCGATTGTCGTCGTGCTCATCTCAATCTCCTGAAGTCAATTACTTGCGCGCAGCCAGCACGTCGGCGGGCTGAACAATATTTTCGGCGGCCTTATTCGACCAGTTGTTCCGGGTAAAGGTGATGACTGATGCAATTTCCGTGTCGGACAGGATTGCTTTCCATGCCGGCATCTTATTGTTTTTACCGTTTAGTAAAATATTGATCTGCTCGCCTTTTGGTCCATTGACCACCGGGTCCCCGTCGAGCGCAGGAAACGCGCCAGGAATACCTTTGCCATTGGCCTGATGACAAGCCACACAGTTCGCGCTGTAGATTTTTTCGCCGCGCTCTTTCAATTCCGCGACCGTGTACACCTTGCTCGGATCATCTGCCTTGGAGGACATTTCTTTTTTCTTGCCATCGACCCAAGTTTTATAATCAGCGTCGGACACCACTTTGACGACGATCGGCATGAACGCATGTTCCTTGCCGCACAATTTGTCGCACTGACCGCGGAACGTGCCAGGCTCCTCAGCCTTGAACCAGGCATCGCGCACGAAGCCGGGAATTGCATCTTGCTGCACGCCCAACATCGGCATGCCCCAAGCGTGGATCACGTCGTTGGCAGTGGTAATAATGCGGATCTTGCGACCAACCGGTACGACCATTTCGTTGTCGACTTCGAGCAAATAAGTATTGCTGCGTTCTTGCGTTGGCTTCATCCCCGGCGCACCCACTTGCTCGCGCGGCGTGGTCAGGTTCGACAAGAATGAAATACCCTCGCCCTCACCCTTTATGTAGTCGTAGCCCCATTTCCACTGCATGCCAGTGGCCTTGATGGTGATGTCGGCGTTGGAGGTGTCTTTCATTGCAACCACGGTACGGGTCGCGGGCAACGCCATTGCGATGACGATCAAAAACGGCACGATGGTCCATGCGATTTCAACTGCCGTACTTTCGTGGAATGTGGCCGATTTATGGCCGAGCGATTTGCGGTGCTTCAAAATTGAGTAGAACATTACGCCGAACACTGCCACGAAAATCACCAGGCAAACAATCAGCATGAAGGTATGTAGCGCGTAAATCTGTTCGGCGATTTTGGTCACGCCTGGGTGCAGATTAAGCTGATGAACTGCCGGGCCACCGGGAATGTCCTGGGGTGCTGCGGCGCTGGCCAGTCCGGTCGCGGCCATCGAGACTGCCAACATCATCGACTGAAGACACTTCGCTTGTTTCATGTTTTCCTCAACAACCCAAATGTAAAAATTCTGTCTTGCAAAGAATCAAGCCGCCTCGCGCTCAGCGAACTGTTAGCGCACCGCCATCAGCGCATTGTGCAATTCGCTGGCGAACTGCCGGCGCTTGAATTGCGTCAGAAACCGACCAACCTCGATGCGCTTTGCACCACTGACAAGCGCCACCAAACCATTTTTCGGCCCCGGTGCATCTACCCGCAACCCATGTGCGTCAAAGTAATACTGGCGGCTTTTTTCGGACTCGATGACTTCGACCACCAGAGACCGCCCACTTAAAACAATATGTTCGCGATCTGCTGCATGCCGTGCGTAATACAAAAAAGCCGCACCAACAACGCAAATCTCAATCATCGAAAATACCATCACGTACCATGCACCGTGCCAGGTAAAAAAACTGGCCAGCAGTAACGACACGCCGCACAAACTCGCGTAAAAAAGCGCCATCTGCCGCGGCGAAATCGAGCAGTTCCGCTTCAAGGTCCATTCCTGCTCAATCATCAACCATCCTCGTATTAAGGATCGCCTCAAAAAGACGCTGCGAAACCCAACGCGTAAAACCGCTGAAGTATATGTCGGAAAGCATTTTCGGATCAAGTTGAATCACATTGCACCACCGCTTGAAACTGTTCTTTATTTGCCATTCACGCAGGCACCGCTTGGCTGAACGGAATTTTCTTCCACGCATCTTCACGGCCGAAGCAATCTGCTCTCCGATCTGATCACCACCTGCGTCCCCCGCATTTCATTTTCAAACAGCGCTTTTTCAGGCTTTGCCGGACGGTTTTTTCGGGAAATCCAGCCGCACTATTGATTCTCCTCGCGCCGTTACTTTTGGTACTGGTCGGAATGCATGCCCATAAATAACTTCGAAGGTCAACGCGATCGTGCCATCCGTGCGCCGTTGCCGCTCAAGTTGATCGATCACACCCCGCCAGGCCGACTTGCCAGTAAGTCCGCGTCGGCGCGTCACCAACGGATTACCGCCCAACGCACGCACATCGGCGAGCAATTTCGACGCATCGGTGTAAGTCACGGTTATTTTTTCCATGTCCATCACCGGTGTTGCAAATCCAGCGGACACCAGCATGTCGCCGTAATCATGCATATCGACAAATGGCAAAAGTCTTGCTGACGGGTCCGCGGCATCCGACGCCTCCCGCAGCTCTTTTAGCGAGTCCGGCCCAAAGCAGGAAAACATCAGCAAGCCATCAGTTGCGATAACGCGTCGCCATTCGGCAATTACTTGGTCGGGACAAGGGTGCCAGTGCAACGCCAGATTCGACCAGACCAGGTCGACCGCGCCCGGCGCCAGTGGCAGTCGTGCAAAATCGCCGCAAACCAACTCGGCATCGGCACCGCGCGCTGCTTGCGCAATCGACGGCACGCTGCGCGATAGCCAGCGCTGCAAGGATGACAGCGCCGCCTGCTGCGTATGGCGGGCCTGCGCAAGCATCGGCAATGCCGCATCCAGACCTATTACTTGCGTATCGGGATAACGTTTCTTCAAAAACAGACTGTCGGCACCGGCGCCACAACCGGCATCCAGCACGCGACGAGGGTCAAGCTTCACCAGCGCCAGACGTTCCTGCATCCGCGCAGAAATTTCGCGCTGTAAAAAATCTGCGCCCGCATTACGTGACGGCCGCGTAAAAAGCCGGCGCACCCGCTCAAGGTCGATCGGAGCACTGGTATTGACGGCGGTTGAAAGAGTGGATGATTGCACGTGACGGGAATAAGACGAATGCGATAGCTTGCAAGTTTATACGTTAGATGATTTTGCTGCTGCCGTGAAAATTCCGCTGACTTTTACACCCGATACCTTTGCTCTCTCATGGTTGCGCAAGGTGCTGACGCGCCTGCCGGCGCTGATTCCCTCTTCCTGTGCCGTGTGCGGTTTACGGGCGCAACACGTCTTGTGCAATCCGTGCCGCGATCAGTTCTTTTATGCTGAGGCAATTCGCTGTGCCTGTTGTGCATTGCCTCTTTCGTTTGCACCCGATGCCGTGACAGCACCCGTCTGTGGTGCCTGCCTCAGTGATCCACCGGCATTCGATGCCACCATCGTTGCGGCCGATTATCAGGCACCCGTCGATCAGCTGGTGTTGGGATTGAAGTTTGGTGCAAGGCTGGCACTTGCGCCGCTCTGTGGCGCGTTATTACGCGATGCGGTTTTAGCTTCACAAGGCACGCTTCACTTTGCGCAGTCGTTGCCAACCTGTCTGATCCCGGTACCGCTGAGTCCGAGCCGCCTGCAGCAACGCGGCTTCAATCAATCGCTCGAAATCGCGCGCCCACTCGCCCGTCACCTCGGCGTACCGGTACTGGCACGATCGATGGAGCGGGTGCGCGACACCCGGCCGCAGTCAGCGCTGCCGGTCAATGCGCGTCGTAAAAATATGCGCGACGCGTTTATCGTGCGCGCCGAATCGGTCGCGCTGGTAACGGGTCGCCATGTGGGCGTCGTCGACGACGTAATGACCACCGGCGAAACGCTGCAGGAATTGGCCACCACCTTGAAGCGGTTTGGTGCAACGCGCGTGACGAATCTGGTTTTTGCACGTACTCTTCCGCGATAACTTTTTATTTCGTTGCGAGTACCCGATGTTTCATGTTGTATTGGTTGAACCCGAAATCCCACCGAACACCGGCAATATCATCCGTCTATGCGCCAACACCGGTGCGCAATTGCATCTGATCGAACCGCTTGGATTTCCGTTGGACGATACCAAGATGCGCCGCGCCGGACTTGATTATCACGACATCGCGCGCATGAAAGTTCATGCAAACTGGGCGGCTTTTTTGGCTGAGGCGAAGCCAAATGTCGATCGCATGTTTGCATTGACGACGCACGGTTCGCAACCTTTTTCTGGAGTCGCTTTTTGTGAAGGCGATGTGTTTGTATTCGGCTCCGAAACCAAAGGCCTGGACCCGGCGCTGCGCAACAGTTTTCCGGAAACGCAGCGCATTCGCCTGCCGATGCGGCCGGAAAACCGGAGTCTGAATTTATCCAATACGGTTGCGATCGTGGTGTACGAAGCATGGCGGCAGCAGGGCTTTGCTGGTGGATCGTAATTTGAACTGCACATTAATTTTTACCTGGAACCAATCGATATGATTCTGCGCATCCCAATAATTATTTTCACGGCGCTCACGCTGTCGAGCGCCGTCGCTGCTGAGCACGCCACGCCACACCGCGGCACATTGCATCTGTCGCATGCACATGCGCGTGCGACCGCACCGGGTCAGACATCCGCCGCGGTTTATCTGACTATTGCCAACAACGGCGCGGTTGCCGACCAGCTGACAAAAATCGAAAGCACTGCAGCTGCCTCGGCCGACTTGCACACCATGTCGATGGCCGGCGGCATGATGAAAATGCGCGCAGTAGATGGCTTGGCGCTGGCCCCTGCGTCGACCGTTGCAATGGCAGCGGGAGACGGCTACCACATTATGTTGACGGGATTACGCCAACCACTCGTCGCCGGTCAGACTATTGCCTTGATATTGACCTTTAAAAAAGCGGGTGTGGTGAAGACGGTAGTGGCGATTGATGCGCTGACGTCGACGCCCTAATGCAAACTACGCGTCGCCCACGTTGACGCTGCAATCCGGGAAAAATATGTTGTTAAAGCCGACATCAGATCGGCGAAGAACAATGGACACAAGACCACCCACGAGGAGACAAACCATGCACCCGATTCGAATTCCGGCATACACACTTCACTTGAGCGCAGCACTTTTGTGTGCACTGCTGAGCGGCTGCGCTGACATGCAATCCAGCACCGCGATACCGCAGACCGCACGTAACTGCGGCGAGTTGAACGGCATGGTAATCCCGGCTAGCAGTATTGGCTTGCCGACGTCAGGTGCCGTGATCACGGTCACGCAGCTGGTTGCCGCCGCAGGTTCAGGTGCAACTGCCGTTGGCGCGTATTGCAAAGTCCTCGGCAGCATCGGCCCGATCGATCCACTGGCACCGAAGATTTTATTTCAGGTCAATTTACCGGCGCAATGGAATCACAAGGCGGTGATGTTTGGCGGTGGCGGCTACAACGGCATCATCGCCACCGCTATCGGCAATGTACCGGCCGGTCCGATCGATCAACCAACGCCACTCGGTCGCGGCTACGCTACCTTCGGCAGTGACTCGGGTCATCAGGCTAATGCCAGCACCAGCCGCGATGGCGCATTTGGCGCGAACGACGAAGCGCTGCGTAATTTTTCTGGCGAGGCGATCAAGAAAACCCGCGATGCGGCAATCGCCGTGATCCACGCGCATTACGCGAGCGCGGTACAGCACACCTACTTTGCAGGTGGTTCAACCGGCGGACGTGAAGCACTGATTGCGGTGCAACGCTATCCGCAAAATTTCGACGGCGCGATCGTGCTGTATCCAGCGTGGAATGCAGCAAGTCTTGATTTGCAATTTGGTCGCATCACGCGGCAACTGGCGCAACCCGGCGCCTACCCGAATCGGGCAAAACGCAAGGTTCTGTATGACGCCGCACTTGCCGCCTGCGATGCACTCGATGGTGTCAAAGATGGGTTGATCAGTAACGTCAGGGCATGCAATGCGCAATTCGATCCAGCCACCGCCATGCTCAACGCTCAGCCGCTGCGCTGCACGAATGGTAGCGACACGGGCGACACGTGTTTATCCGATGCGCAGATTGCCTCGTTCAACACGATGAACACCCCGCTCAATCTAAATTACGCGCTGGCCAGCGGCGAACGCAGCTATCCGGGTTTCAACACCTGGGGCACCGATTTCGGTATGCCGTCGACCAGTGCGCTGCAACCAACGGTACTGACGCTATCGCTCGGCACGCTGCAACCGGCCAATCCAATGCCGCCCGTTGCAGCTGGGAGTAGTCCGCCATACGGCAGCACATTTTGGGACCAGTGGGTCAGGTTTTTTGTCACACGTGATCCCAATTTCAATTCACTCACGCTAGATCCAGCCGCACCTGGCGCGCTGCAACAACGCATCGTCGCGTTGACATCAATGCAGGATCTGAACGAAACCGACCTGTCTGCATTTGCATCACGCGGCGGCAAAATCCTGATGGCGCACGGCAGCCACGATGCCTTGGTCAGCACCCGCGCCACCGAACAGTATTACGCGCGAATTCAACGCACGATGGGTGCGCCACGCGTTGCCGGATTCTTGCGCTACTACGAAATTCCTGGTTACGGGCATGCAGTCAGCAGCGTCTTCAACGCCGCATGGGATTCACTAACTACGCTGGAAAACTGGGTCGAGAAAGGCATCGCACCACCACCGCAAACCGTTGCGGATACAGCCGGTGTACCGGGCCGCACGCGGCCGTTATGTGACTACCCGGCGTGGGCACAATATCGTGGCACGGGTGACGTCAATCTGGCGGCAAGTTTCAGTTGCACCGAGCAGTAAGCTTGGAGCGAAGTTCTTTACAGCGAGACGCGTTTCAGACTTTTTGCAACTGAAACGCAGCGCGCACTTCCCCGGTGTGCAAGCCGCGGTAGTTGGTCAGTTGCGGTCGAACCCACGGTGCCAGCGGTGACGCCTCTGCCTGGTCGACCAGACCGAGTTGGCGCAGCACGGCCACTGCCGCGGTGTAGAGCGCCCGCATATTGCCGTCAGCGATTTTGAGTGCAATACCGAGACCGGCCGAACGCACACCGATGACCTGCACGCCATCCGCGCCGATCTTTGCGACCCAGTCATTGGGCGCAGTTTGCATAAAAGCGAGGTCGTTTCGTCCGGTACCCGATACCAGTTCAGGATGCGTTGTCATCGCATCGCGCAGCGTCGCCAATGTCGATTCGTAGTCGCTGCTTTCTGCACCTTGCGCCAGCTTTGCATAGCTCAACGCGAGGCGCGATAGCGGCATGGCATAGTTCGGCGCAGAGCAGCCGTCGATGCCCATCACGAGCTGCTGCGACGTCATACCTGCGACATGCGCGACACTGCTGCGTACCGCCCGCTGCAACGGATGTGCGGGATCGAGATAGCTTTCCAGTGGCAATCCATGCTGTACACAATGCGCCAAAAATCCGGCGTGTTTGCCGCTGCAGTTGTGATGCAACTGCGTGAAGTGCGCATTGGCTGCTGGCAAGGTATCGTGCACTGCGTAATCCATCGGCACATGACAACCGCAGCGCAATTGCTGCTCATCGCAACCAGCCTTGTGCAGGATTGACTGTACGGTATCGACATGCATCGCCTCACCGGAATGACTGGCACACAGCAGCGCGGTTTCGCGCATGGTCAAGCCAAAATGCTGCGCGCCACCCGCGTGCAAAAACGGCACCGCCTGAAACGGTTTGATGGTGGAGCGCGTGAAGGTCAGCGCATGCGGGCCTCCGGCCTGATACAGCACATCGCCTTGCACATTGACCACCGCGATCGATCCGGCATGGGTACATTCCACCGCATCGCCGCGCGTGACTTCTACGAGCTTTTCGTGATGCATTCACTTACCCTCAATCTTGCTGTCTGACCCGCGTCAACAACTGTGTGGTCGAGCGATCATGCTTGAAATCGATCGCCACTGCCTTGCCACCGTAGGCTACAACAGCTTGCGCCTCGGGAATGGACTCCATATCGTAATCGCCACCCTTGGCGTAAATTGCCGGATGCGCTTCCAGCACCACTTCCAGCGCGGTATCTTCATCGAAAGCGACCACCAAACTGACCGACTCTAGCGCGGCAACAACAGCCATCCGATCAGCGCACGGATTAAGCGGGCGATCGCTGCCTTTGTTTAATCGCCGTACCGATGCATCGGCATTGACCGCCACTACCAGCGAGGCGCCAAGCGCATGCGCCTGCGCCAGATACGTCACATGTCCACGATGCAAAATATCGAAGACGCCGTTGGTCATTACGACCGGTTGCGGCAGGTGCGCGATGCGTACCGCCAGCTCGGTGCGGCGGCATATCTTGTGTTCGAAGTCAGCCATTGGTACTCGCCATAAAAATACTTATAGTAAAAAACAAAAAACCGCAACAGACTGCTTGCGGTTTTTTTACGTGACAGACATTGGCAAAATTTACAGCGGCACCGCCACCGCAGGAGCTGGTACAGGTACTGCCATCCGATTAACCACTTCCTTGCGGAAGCGATTAAGTTCTTGCACCGTATCGAAAGTGCGTTCGAACAGCAGCGACATATTATGCAAAATACGGTCGACCACTTTCTTTTCCCATTCACCGTCAAACTTGATCTGACCATCGAGCCAGTGTTCGAGCCAATCGGGATCGGGCAAGCGTGATTGCACCGTGTCGTTTGGAAACAGCGCCTGATTCACATGCAGGTTAGTTGGATGCAGCGGCTTTTCAGTGCGCCGCGCCGAAGCCATCAGCACGCCAATTTTAGAGAAGGCAGCGCGCGCAGAATCGCCCACTTCGGTCAATGCTTTTTTCATGTAGCGCAAGTACGCACCACCGTGACGCGCTTCGTCCTGGCTGATCATTTTGTAGATTTGCTTGATGACTGGCTCGGTATGCCAATCCGATGCGCAGCGGTACCAGTGATTCAACCGGATCTCGCCGCAAAAATGCATCATCAGGGTTTCCATCGGTGGCGCAGGATCGAATTCGAAGCGCACATTGTCGAGTTCGGCTTCGGTGGGCACGAACTCAGGACGGAAGCGGCGCAGATATTCCATCAGCACCAGCGAATGTTTTTGCTCTTCAAAAAACCACACCGACATGAAGGCCGAGAAGTCGCTGTCGCCACGGTTATCACGCAAGAACATTTCGGTGGCTGGCAGTGCGGACCACTCGGTAATTGCATTCATGCGAATGGTTTGTGCCTGCTCGTCGGTGAGCTTGGAGGCATCGAACTTGTCCCATGGGATGTCCGTTTCCATATTCCAGCGTACTTGTTCAAGTGATTTAAACAGTTCGGGGTACAGCATAGGTGCCTCAAAGGTGAAGAAGGGAACGCCTTGATTTTACCAACAAATCAGGCATGCTGACCGGGGCGCAAAATGAAAGCCACTTTCGCTCTCGCACCCGTTGGCGACTAAACCTACACAGCATGTACGAAGTAAAACCGCAGTTGGATTCCTTGTCTGTGTCCTGATGCTCAAAGCAAGTCCGGCTGCGCCAACATTTCGCTTGCCCGGGCACGGATTGCATCGCGCTCATCGGCAGACAGTCGCGTGATATTTTTCGCCATCAATGCGGTACGAGGGTTACCGGTCAAGGTCGCTTCATGTTTGTCGATGAAGTTCCAGTACAAGGTGGTGAACGGGCACGCTTTGCTGCCGATACGTTCGGCGGGATCATAGCGACAACCACTGCAGTAGTTGCTCTGGCGCTTGATATACGCGCCGCTGGAGATATACGGTTTGCTGGTGAAGCGGTTCCCCAGTGCATGCAACGCCATGCCTGCAGTGTTCGGTAATTCAACCCATTCAATCGCGTCGATGTAGACCGCCAGATACCAGTCACCCACCTGCTGCGGTGCCAATTCGGCCAGCAATGCAAAATTACCAGTCACCATCAAACGCTGAATATGATGCGCGTAGCCAAAGGTCAGCGTCTGATCGATCGCCGCTTTCATGCACGCCATGCCGGTATTGCCGGTCCAATAAAAGTCTGGCAGCTTGCGTTGATGATCGTAATGATTCGCTTCTTTCATCTTCGGCATGTCGAGCCAGTACACGCCGCGAATAAATTCGCGCCAGCCGAGAATCTGGCGGATGAATCCTTCGGCGCTGGCCAACGGAATCGTTCCAGCGCGATAGGCAGCAGCTGCAGCGTCAACCACTTCGCGCGGTGACAGCAAATGCAGATTCAGGCTTGACGACAGTAATGCATGCCAGCCGAATGGCGTGTCGGTCCACATCGCGTCCTGGTACGTACCAAATTGTGTCAGGCGCGTGCTGATAAATTTGTCGAGTGCGATCAACGCCTGCGCGCGCGTCACAGGCCAGATGAAATGATCGGTACTGCCGGGATGATCAGCAAATTCCGCGTGCACCAAAGCGATGACTTCTTGCGTCAACGTATCGGGCACAAAACTGGCTGGCTCCGGAATACGGCCGGGTCCGGTTTTTTTTGGAAACGCGCTGCGGTTATCGCTGTCGTAATTCCACTCGCCGCCTTCGGGCTGATCACCGTCCATCAGCACGCGGTGTTTTTTACGCATCACCCGATAAAAGAACTCCATACGCAGTTCTTTTTTGCCTTTTGCCCATTCGGCGAATTCAGTGCGGCTACACAAGAAATGCGTGTCGTCGATAACTCGTAATGGCGTCTCGCAGCCAGCGCAGCTTTGTTCGATCAACTGCTGCATGCGCCATTCACCAGGCTCGGCGACATATAACGCCAGCGGTTGATGCTGGCGCAGCGTTGCCTGCAAGCGTTCGGCAAAGCCACCGGGTAGCGGATCATCGAGCCGAATGTAAATAAATGGCCAGCCTCGCGCACCGATCTCCAGCGCGAAGTGGCGCATCGCCGACAAAAACAGCGTGATGCGCGCCTTGTGCGACCACACCGTCATGCCTTCGCTGGCCGCTTCTATCATCAGCACCGTGTCTTGTGCCGGATCGAAATCGGCCAGCGCTGCGTTGTCAAACGACAGCTGATCACCGAGCACCAGCACGAGGCGGCGCATCATAATTCACGCCCGCAAGAAATCATTATCAACATGGAGGACCTCGAAAAGCGCGGAAGACGGTGCCGCTGGCTGCCGCTGCACCGTGCAGCGGCGCAAGCGGTTGCATTAAAAAACACGGCGCCCTGCGGCAAATTATTTTTACGAAAATCGGCTAGACTTGCGACGTCGAAATCATACCAGTTGAACGATTATGCTGAATTTCACCGGACATCTCACCAGACGCTGCGTTGCGGCCTGTCTCACTACCTTGGTGGCATTTGGTGGGCCTGGTTTAACATCGGCCGCCAGCACACAAGCTGCGACGTTGCCAGTGCAAACAACCAAAACATCTAGCACAGCGCCGGCCAACTGCCCGGCGCTGCTGCATTTCCAATTCAACCGCCTGCAAGACGACGCGCCACAAAATCTTTGCCAATACACCGGCAAGGTTGCACTAATCGTCAATACCGCTAGTTACTGCGGCTTTACGAGCCAGTATCAAGGACTCGAAGCGCTCTATGCAAAATACCAGTCACGCGGACTGGTGGTACTCGGATTTCCATCTAATGATTTCGGCAAGCAAGAGCCGGGCTCCAGCAAGGACATCGCGGATTTTTGCTTCAATACTTACGGCGTGAAGTTTCCGATGTTTTCTAAATCGGTGGTGTCGGGAGCGACACCGAATCCGCTCTACCAGTCGCTGGCGAAACTCACCGGCAGCACGCCACAGTGGAATTTTCACAAGTACCTGATCGACCGCAACGGCAAAGTAATCGCCAATTTCGCCAGCGAAATTAATCCGGAAAGTCCGCAGGTTGTAGGAGCGATTGAAAAAGCACTGAACCAAAAACTGTAATGCGCGGTGGAGATGAACGACCGCGCGCTTGAAGCGGCATAATTGCGTGGTAGTGCAGCCTTCGGCATTGAGCAAGCGGCGGGTGATCTGAATCCGCTTCCAGCTCGGGTGCGTATCAAACCATGAAGCGCATCGCAGATTGTTCGCACATCAATATCCTGAGATGACGCAATTGCTTATGCCGCACAGCATGTCGCTGGAGTATCTACCGACCGGTCCACGCAGGCGTCCCCTCTTGCACAGGCCGCTATGCCGAGCGGCCTTTTTATTTTTGTGTTCGTAGAATGTACACCGTTGTCGCTGGAGTTAATTGCATGGAAATCGCTGTTGTCGGTGCCGGAATTAGCGGCTTATCTTGCGCTTACCGCTTGTCGCAAGCCGGATACGCAGTCACGTTGTATGAAGCCAATGATTACTTTGGCGGGCATACCCACACTGTTGATGTCACGCTCGATGGTCAGACTTACGGTGTCGATACCGGTTTTTTGGTATTCAATCACAAAACGTATCCGAATCTGGTTGCGCTGTTTGATGAACTGAAGATCGAGACAGTCGCCACCGACATGTCGTTCTCGGTCAAGCTGCCACTCGGTGGCCGTACACTGCGCACGCTTGAATGGGCCGGTGGCAATCTCGATGCCGTCTTCGCACAACGACGCAATGCGGTAAGTCCACGCTTTTTACGGATGCTGCGCGATATCTTGCGTTTCAATCAGCAAACTACCGCGATGGCGCTGGCGGGTGATCTCGACTCGGGTATCTCGCTCGGTGACTTCCTGCGCCAATACAATTACAGCGAACAATTTCGTGCGTGGTATCTGCTGCCGATGGCGGGTTGTATCTGGTCGTGTCCGACCGAGCAGATGCTGGCGTTTCCGCTGTCGACCTTCGTACGCTTTTGCCATAATCACGGCCTGCTGCAAGTCAATGGTCGACCACCATGGCAAACCGTCAAAGGCGGCGCGCGTCAGTATGTCGATAAATTGCTGGCCGGAATTGCCAATACCGAATTGCGCACACCGGTCCGATCGATCACGCGCAGTGCGCACGGCAGCACCTGCCGCGTCGCAGTAGAAACTGCGCAGACCACGCGCCTGTTCGATCACGTCGTCCTCGCCAGTCACAGTGATCAGAGTTTGCGCTTGTTGAAAGATGC
>JAYTZV010000331.1:0-3256 GCA_043741695.1 Burkholderiales bacterium | reverse complement strand
TGATCCCTGGCGCCAGGTTAAATGCCGAGCCGATCAGTCTGTCGACAGCGATCAACCGCTCCGGAAAATTGCGGGCCTTGTCGCAACGCACAGCCAAGGCGTATACCCAAATGGCACTCGGGATATTGCCTGAGAGAGCTTACGAAATCATCGTCGCCTCGCAGGCACTGATTCAGCGCAGTATTCAAGAGCTGCAGCTGCTTGGGGGCACGCCAGAACTTGGCAGAGCCTTGGCTATTCTCGATGGCGAAGCAAAAAAATTGATTGTTTCGACATCCAAAAACGCGGTCAAGACAGATGCGCTGGATATCTCCATCCTTTCTGATCAGGTTTTGAAAGAGGCCGAAAAAACCACGCATTATTACCAAACACTAGCAAAATCAGTCCAGGCAAAAATTGTTAATGTTGCGGGCCGGCAGCGCATGCTGTCACAGCGAACCGCAAAGTACTACATGTTGATTCAAGCCGGATACGACAGCAAGCTGGTGCGCTCAGAAATGGCAAAAAGCCGATCCGAGTTCAATGCCGCCATGGAAATGTTGGTCAACGCGCCGGTGTCGACGCCGTCAATCCGGTCGGAACTGGAACTGGCGAAACAGCAATGGTCTGTATTTCAGGGCGCACTGGATTTGCCGCCGAATCCGACGATGGTGCGTAATGTGGCGACCACCAGCGAGCGTGTGCTGGAGGTAATGGACGGCCTGACCAATCAATACGACACTGCCTTGAAAGATATATTGGGTGCAACTGACGAGGGCAAGAAATTTTTGGCGTTGTCGAGCTGATGGGTGCACGGGCAGTCAATGCACACCTTACGGTCAACTTTGTACCAGCTTGCGATGTCGCTGAATGCTCATCAAGATACCCGCGCCGAGGCCGAGGGTCACCAGCGCAGTGCCACCATAACTCATGAACGGCAGCGGCACGCCGACCACCGGCAAAATGCCACTGACCATACCCATGTTCACAAACGCATAGGTGAAAAAGATCAACGTGATTGCACCCGCCAGCAGACGCGTGAAAAACGTTGGCGCATTGGCCGCGATGATCAGCCCGCGACCGATCAGCAGCAGATACAACGTCATCAAGACCAGATTACCGATCAGACCGAACTCTTCTGAGAACACCGCAAAGATGAAGTCGGTGGTGCGCTCGGGAATGAATTCAAGATGCGCCTGCGTGCCCTTCAGCCAACCCTTGCCGGTGATACCCCCCGAGCCGACGGCAATGGTCGATTGAATGATATGAAAGCCTTTGCCAAGCGGATCCGACGACGGGTCGATTAACATCATCACGCGCTGTCGCTGATAGTCGTGCAGAACCGACCACAGCACAGGCAGACTGGCACCGACTGCGACTACCAGGCCAACCAGAATTTTCCATGACAGGCCCGCCAGGAAAATTACGTAAAAACCCGCCGCCAGCACCAGCAGCGCTGTACCGAGATCAGGCTGGCGCGCAATCAGCGCCACCGGAATTGCCAGCAGCACGCCAGCCAATAGAAATTCGGGCCAGCGAATCATGCCTTCGCGTTTTTGAAAAAACCACGCCAGCATGAGCGGCATCGCAATCTTCATGATCTCGGATGGCTGAATGACGACGCCCAGATTGATCCAGCGGCGCGCGCCTTTTTTCACTAATCCGAACGCGGCTACCGCAATCAACAGCGCGATACCAAAACTGTACACCGGCACCGCAAAACGCATCAGCAATTGCGGCGGAATATTCGCTGCGATCCACATTACGACGAATGCCACCACGATATTACGCAGTTGATCTTCGACCCGTCCGGGGAAATCAATCCCGGCCGAATACAGCGTCACGATACCGACCGACATGATCAGAAATATGATCAGCGCCAGCGTGCCGTCGAATACCAGCAGATGCGGTTTGATGCGCGGCCAGAGAGGGCGTTTTTCAATCATCGCAATCAGTCCTTGCTGCCATCAGTTTCAGCACCGGGCTTCGGTCCGCCGATCGATTCGGCATCGGCCTTCAACGCGGCTTCAGATTGAATGTCAGCGTTGCCTGCTTTGTCGACCACTGGCGCGTCCTTGTCTTGCGGTCGTTTGCCGAGCAGATAATAATCGAGCGCTTTTTTCACAATCGGTGCGGCCGCTTCGGCACCAAATCCGCCGTTTTCAACGATGATCGCAATCGCTATACGTGGCTTGTCGGCTGGTGCAAATGCGGTATACAGCGAATGATCGAGCTGGCGCGCGCCGACTTTTTTGGCATCGTATTTTTCATTTTTTTTGATCGCCACCACCTGTGCGGTACCCGTCTTTCCGGCAGAAATATATTCGGCTTTTGAGAACACCCGATACGCGGTACCACCTTGTTCGCTAGCCACACCGACCATCGCACTTTTGATCACATCGATATTTGCCTGCTTGAGCGGTATCCGATAACTTTCTTTCGGTACCGTTTGCACGCGTTCTTTCGTTACACCATTCTCGATAATCTTGACTAGATGTGGTTTCATCACGATGCCATTGTTGGCCAGCGTCGCCACCGCATGCGCCAACTGCAACGGCGTGAACGAGTTATAACCTTGGCCGATACCGAGCGAAATGGTTTCACCGGCATACCATTTTTGCTGCTCGGGTTTGCGATAAGCGGCGCGCTTCCATGCGGTCGACGGCAGCAAGCCTTTTTTCTCGTGTTCGAGATCGATCCCGGTCAATTGGCCGAAGCCGAACGGCTTCATGAAATCATGCATCGCATCGACGCCAAGATCGTTGGCCAGCATGTAGTAATAGGTATCGCATGAGGCCACGATCGAGCGGTGCATGTCGACGCTGCCGTGACCACCTTCTTTGTCGTCACGGAATTTATGATTGCCGAAGAAAAAATAACCGGGGTCGTAAATCGTGCTCGATGGCGTGCGCTTGCCGAGTTCCAGCGCAGCCAATGCCATGAACGGTTTGTAGGTCGAACCCGGCGGATAGCTGCCCGATAGCGGCCGATTCAATAGCGGTCGATCGAGGGAGGTATTCAACTGCTCCCAGCTTTGCTGATCGATGCCTTCAACGAACAGGTTCGGATCGAAGGTCGGCATCGATACATACGCCAACACATCTCCAGTGGACGGCTCGATGGCGACCAGCGCGCCGCGTCGACCGGCGAAGGCTTCTTCAACCACCTTCTGTAATTCGATATCGATCGACAGAATCAGATTACTGCCGGGGCTGGCCGGAGTACGCGACAAGGTGCGCACTGCACGACCGCCTGCACTGACTTCGACTTCTTCGTA
>JAYTZV010000330.1:0-3260 GCA_043741695.1 Burkholderiales bacterium | reverse complement strand
GAACCCACTGCCGATGCGGGTCGCCACGATTCAAAACATCAACGGTCAGGCGATCACGCTAGCGATGAAGCACAAGGACAAGCGTGATCCAAAACAGTGGAAGGGCTTCAAGCTGGCCATTCCATTCGAATATTCGATGCACAATTATCTGCTGCGCTACTACCTCGCCGAGCATGGCCTCGACCCGGATCGCGATGTGCAATTGCGCGTCACACCGCCGCCAGAAATGGTGGCCAATCTGCGCGCCGGCAATATCGACGGCTTCCTCGGACCTGATCCATTTAATCAGCGCGCGGTGTACGACGAGGTTGGCTTCATTCATATATTGTCGAACGAAATCTGGAATGGTCATCCATGCTGCGCGTTCGGCATGTCGGAAGATTTCGTCAAACAAAATCCGAACACATTTGCCGCGTTGTATCGGGCTGTATTAAATGCTGCTGCAATGGCGCATGACCCGGCCAATCGTTCGCTGGTAGCCAAAGTAATTTCGCCTGCAGCGTATTTGAATCAGCCTGAAACCGTTGTCGCGCAAGTCTTGACCGGCAAATTTGCTGATGGTCTGGGTAACGTCAAGAACGTGCCAAACCGCGCCGACTTCGATCCGGTGCCGTGGGATTCGATGGGTGTCTGGATCCTGTCGCAAATGAAGCGCTGGGGTTACATCAAAGGCGATGTCGACTACAAGGCGATCACCGAAAAAGTGTTCTTGCTGACTGATGCGAAGAAGTACATGAAAGAACTCGGCCAACCGGTGCCTGAAGGGGCGTACAAAAAATACAGCATCATGGGTAAAGAGTTTGACCCTGCCAAAGCCGATGCGTATGTGAACAGTTTCGCCATCAAGCACACAACCTAAGGCCAGTCGCATGAAGCCGACCTTATTGACCCTGCGCGCTGGCATGATTTCGCTGCTGATTCTGGTGGTGTTCGTGCTCGGCTGGCATCTCGCAACCGCGCCAACAACCAGCGCCGCTGCGGTCGGTGGCACCGTCGAGCAGCAGGAATACGCGAAGCTGATGGGTGGTTCTGGCGGCGCCGCAACAGCCAAAACCACCGGCTTTCCGACGCCACTGCAAATGGGCGACACCATCGTCAAGCAACTGTCGCATCCGTTCTACGATAACGGCCCGAACGACAAGGGCATCGGCATTCAGCTTGGTTTTTCGCTGGGCCGGGTAGCGGCAGGTTTTCTGATTGCGGCAATTGTGGCGATACCCGCAGGCTTCGTGCTTGGCATGTCGCCGCTGATGCAAAAGGCGTTAAATCCGTTCATCCAGATTCTGAAACCGATTTCGCCGTTGGCCTGGATGCCGCTTGCTTTATACACGATCAAGGATTCGTCAATCTCCGGCATTTTTGTGATTTTCATTTGCTCGGTCTGGCCGATGTTAATGAACACCGCGTTCGGTGTCGCCTCGGTACGGCGTGACTGGTTGAATGTGGCACGCACGCTCGAAGTCGGCCGCTTCCGCAAAGCATTTTTGGTGATTTTGCCGGCGGCTGCACCGACGATTTTGACTGGCATGCGTATCTCGATGGGCATCGCCTGGCTGGTGATTGTGGCTGCAGAAATGCTGGTCGGTGGTACCGGTATTGGCTACTTCGTCTGGAACGAATGGAACAATTTATCGCTGACCAGCGTGATCTTTGCAGTGCTGATTATCGGTGCCACTGGCATGCTGCTCGACATGATGTTCGCCCGGCTGCAAAAATTTGTGACTTACGTTGAATAAGCGGAACACGATGGAATCTTCCACCAGCAGTCTCAAGCCCTTCCTCAGTGTCGAAGGACTGAGCAAGACGTACAACGGCAATCCGATCCCGGTATTTGACGATGTGTCGTTTGGTATTCAGCGCGGTGAATTCGTCTGCATCATCGGTCACTCCGGCTGCGGCAAGACAACCATTCTGAACGTGCTGGCGGGGCTGGAAACCGCCACATCGGGCCACGTGTTCATGGACAACCGCGAAGTCAGCGGCCCGAGTCTGGATCGCGGTGTGGTCTTTCAAAGTCATGCCCTGATGCCGTGGTTTTCGGTGCTGGCCAATGTGGCGTTTGCCGTCAAATCGCGCTGGCCGGATTGGTCACGCGCCAAGATCGACGAGCATGCCGCGCGCTTCATTGCGATGGTCGGGCTGAAAGGTGCCGAGCATAAAAAACCGTCAGAACTGTCAGGTGGCATGAAGCAGCGTGTCGGTATTGCGCGCGCGTTTGCAATCGAACCAAAGATGCTGCTGCTCGATGAACCTTTCGGCGCACTCGACGCATTGACGCGCGGTGTGGTGCAAGACGAGCTGCTTAAAATTTGTGCAGCCACGCATCAGACCGTTTTTATGATTACGCATGATGTGGACGAAGCGATTTTGTTGTCGGACAAAATCATGCTGATGTCGAACGGCCCGCGCGCACGCGTGGCTGAAATCGTCGTCAACACGATGCCGAAAGACCGTACCCGCGAAACGATGCATCATGATCCGCAGTTTTATCGCATCCGAAATCATCTGGTCGATTTTCTGGTGCATCGTTCCAAGCAGATGCAGGCCGATGGCAGTGCGGCGGCGTTACTGCAGCCAGCAGTGGTTCGACCCGGACTCGACACTGACGTGACCGCACCAGCAGTGCCAAGCGCGGTAGCTGCTTAATTTCTTTTTTACTTTTCTCAAGGAGACACCATGGACCGCAACGAAGTCACCAAAAAAATTCTCAGTGCCAAAGTCAAACATAAAATGACCTGGGCCGACATCGCCAAAAAAATCGACAACAGCAAGGAGTGGACTACTGCCGCCATGCTGGGGCAAATGACCTTCAGTGCCGAGCAGGCTGCAATCACCAAAGAACTGTTTTCGCTGACCGACGAAGAAACCGCATGGTTGCAGATCGTGCCGTACAAAGGCTCGCTGCCGACCGCGGTACCGACCGATCCGCTGATCTATCGCTGGTATGAAATCGTTAGTGTCTATGGCACCACGATCAAGGAATTGATCCATGAAGAATTCGGCGATGGCATCATGAGCGCGATCGATTTTTCGATGGATATCAAACGTCAGGCCGATCCGAAAGGCGACCGTGTCAATGTGGTCTTGAGCGGAAAATTCCTGCCGTATAAAGAGTATTGATTTCTCGTCCGAAGCGTTTGCGTGCCGCCTTTCAGGATGCTCACACACATCGAAAAAGGCTGTCACACTTGTCGATCTTTGAAGTCTTAATGATCGCTGCGTGACAGCTTTTTTTATTCATGAATGTCGACCGAAATTAC
>JAYTZV010000329.1:0-3275 GCA_043741695.1 Burkholderiales bacterium | reverse complement strand
AGCGCTATCGCACAGAGCGATTGGCTAGCCGATAATTCTATCGATTGTCCAGAGATGGAAAATTTTTTCACGAAGCGCTCCTAGTAATGTCATCGACCGCTCCGGCAGGTGCATCCGCGCGATGGGCATCATCACATCATGCAGCGAGGCCGCGCCGTCGAGTCGAGTTTTTAAGTATTGGGCAGCGGCCTCCACCACCATATCACCGAGTGTATCGCAAAACATTGCCTGCACGACTGCATCGCGCACCGTAAAATTACCACCGCTGCGACTCAACCTTCGCGGATGGCAAAAACAATCTGGCCCACCTTCCCTTCGCAAGTATTTGGTATAGGAAGAATCATATGAAACAACCCGTATTTTTTGCTGGGCACATTGGCTTGATCACGACACTGTTATCGAGCCTGCTGACTGGCTGCGGCTGGCAGTCTTCACAGCCCACCGGTAAGGTGCTCGAACCACCATTGGTCGGCCCGTCGGTGACGTTATACGCCGCAGGTGATATCGCCGAATGCCATACGTCCTCCATCGATAATACGATGGCGGCACGCACGGCCGGTGCGATTGCCGCTGCACTCGCCAATGACAGCACCGCGCGCGTATTGACGCTTGGCGACAACGCGTACCCGAACGGCAGCACCACCGACTACACCACCTGCTATGAGCCAACCTGGGGACGTTTTAAACAGCGCACCCTGCCCTCACCTGGCAATCACGAATATCACACGCCCGCGGCAGCGGCGTACTTCGATTATTTCGGCGCATTGGCGGGTACGCAACGGCGCGGTTATTACAGCACCGATATCGGTGCATGGCATGTCATGTCGCTAAACAGCAATCTCGCTGGCGCGGCGCAGCAGGCCCAACTCGACTGGCTCAAAGCCGATCTGGCAGCGCGCCCGGCCGGTTGCGCGCTGGCATTCTGGCACCACCCGGTATTTAGTTCCGGCGGTCACGGTAACAACGCGGTGATGCAGGAAGCATGGCGATTACTGGCGGCGGCCGGTACCGATCTGGTGTTGTCCGGACATGATCATGATTACGAGCGCTTTGCGCCGCAAGATGCCGATGGTCACGCCGATGCGCAACATGGCATGCGGCAGTTCGTGGTCGGTAGTGGCGGTGCGCACCTGACACCCCTGTTGGTCCGCCGCGCTAACAGCGAGACAGCCGACAACAGCACCTACGGTGTCATCAAACTGACGTTGAAAAAGTCCGGTTACGCGTGGGATTTTTTACCTGTAGCAGATGGGAGCTACCACGACCACGGTAGCGCAGCCTGTCACCGCTGACTGGCGTCGACTCCAGCTCGGATCAGCTCACTTCAGTTCAGCTCAGCGCAAGATCGTGTAACACGGCGTGTAGGCTTTGCCTGGCAGCTTCATCCGATGCTGCTGAACGAATGATTCAAGCAGCGCATCCATCGACGCCATGATGTCGGCGTCACCAGCAATTTCAAACGGACCATGCTGCTCGATTGCGCGTATGCCGTCGGCCTTCACATTGCCTGCAACGATGCCGGAAAACGCCCGCCGCAATTGCGCTGCCAGCAAATGCGCCGGCTGGTTTTTGTGCAGATTCAATTGCCGCATGTTGGCATGGGTCGGTGCAAACGGCTGTTGGAATTCGTGATCGATTTTGAGCAGCCAGTTGAAATAATACGCATCACCGTGGGTCTTGCGAAATTCACGCACCGAACGAATATCGTCGGCCATGGTTTGCGCAACGGTTTCTGGTTCATCAATAATAATTTGATAGCGTATCTGCGCCTCTGCACCGAGCGCACTGCCAATGAAACGGTCAATCTGTGTGAAATAATCGCGCGCCGATTCAGGGCCAGTAAAAATGAATGGAAATGGAACGTGGCTATTTGCCGGATGCAGCAAAATACCGAGTAAATAAAGAATTTCTTCCGCAGTGCCAGGCCCGCCAGGAAACACAACGATGCCATGACCAACACGCACAAACGCTTCCAGTCGTTTTTCGATATCCGGCAAAATCACCAGCTCGTTACAGATCGGATTCGGTGACTCTGCAGCGATGATGCCCGGCTCTGAAAACCCGAGATAACGACTGCTCGCGATGCGCTGCTTGGCATGTCCGATGGTGGCACCCTTCATTGGCCCTTTCATCGCGCCGGGCCCACAGCCGGTACAGATATCGAGGCCGCGCAAGCCAAGTTCATAGCCGACGCTTTTGGTGTAATTATATTCGGGGCGCGCAATCGAATGACCACCCCAGCAGACCACGATATTCGGGTTTTGCTGTGGCCGCAAAATCTGCGCATTGCGCAAGATGTGGAACACTGCATCGGTGACACCATCCGAGCTGCCGAGATCGAGATCGGCGCTGCCGTAGATCGCTTCATCAACATAAACAATATCGCGTAGCACTGCAAACAGATGCTCGCGAATACCGCGAATCATTTCGCCATTCACGAAGGCGCTGGCCGGTGCGCCGCGCACATCAAGTTTAATACCGCGTTCACGCAGGACGATGCCGATGTCAAATTGCTGATAACGCTCCAGCAAAATTTTTCCATCGTCCATATCGCTGCCGGTGTTGAGCACGGCCAGTGAACAATTGCGAAACAGTTGATACAAACCGCCGCGGCTGCGATCAAGCAGTTTGTTGACTTCTGCTTTCGACAAAACTTCGAGCAAGCCTTCGGGGGAAATCTGGGTATCGACAGTGGGGTAAAGCATCAGGGTATTCATCTCAAAAAAAGGTGGTGATTCAGTGTAACGACAACGTGCCGGTGCGTGGTGACTCAGGAGCCACTGACCTCGGCTGCCAGCCGATTTAGCACCTGTGCGGCGGCGACCAGACCGAAGGCAGCGGTGACCACCATCGCCGAGCCGAAGCCAGCGCAATTCAAGCCGGTGACACCGGGCTGCGTCGGAAGCGCGGCACCGTGCTTCACCGCAGGATTGGCAGGATTGGCAGGATCGTCGGCACTGTCATCGACCATGCCATCGATCGCGTCATTAATTTGCGTGGCGCTATCTTCGCTTGCCAGATCCGGGAAGCGCAATGGCTCGGTCGAAAACACAGCATCAATACCGAACTTATTTTTTGTCCCGCGCGGAAAACCGTGTTCGCTACGCAGTCGCTTGCGCACTTTGGCCAGCAGCGGTTCCTGCTCAGTACGACATAGATCGCGCACTTCGATTTTGGTTGGATCAGTTTGACCGCCGGCACCACCAATTGTGATCAGCTTTAGTTTGTGCGTGCGGCAGTAAGCGATCAACGCAGTCTTGGCGCGAACATTGTCG
>JAYTZV010000328.1:0-3282 GCA_043741695.1 Burkholderiales bacterium | reverse complement strand
ATTTTATTAAGAAACTTATTGCACCTTAGCCTTGGCACGCAGTTCAGTTTGATATTCCTGCAGCTTCTTCTGCTGCAAACTCTCGATGATTTGCGGCTTGACCTCTTCCAATGTCGGCACTTTTGCAGCGCGCACATCATCCAGACGAATCACGTGATAACCGAACTGTGTCTTCACCGGTGTCTCGGTCAAACCACCTTTTTGCAGCGCGACCATCGCATCCGAAAACGGCTTGACGAAGGATGCAGGTGAGGCCCAGTCAAGATCGCCACCTTTGGCAGCCGAACCTGGATCTTTCGATTGCTTGGCCAGGTCTTCAAACTTGGCACCGCCTTTGAGTTTGGTAATGATGGCTTTTGCGTCATCTTCTTTTTCAACGAGGATATGGCGTGCGCGATATTCCTTGTCGCCAGCAGTGGCTTTGAATTTGTCGTATTCAGCCTTGACCTCAGCGTCGCTGATTGGATGCTTCTTGACGAAGTCACCGACCAGCGCGCGAATCACCAAGGATTGGCGGGCGATCTCAAGTTGTGTTTTTACGTCGGCTGAATTGCCGAGGCCAAGTTTGTCTGCTTCCTGAACCAACACTTCACGCGTGATCAATTCATCTTTGACCAATTTGCGCAGCTCTGGCGAGTCAGCCTGACCTTGGCTTGCGGCCTGCTTGACCATCAGATCAGCGCGGCTGGAAGGAATTGCTTTGCCGTTGACCACAGCGATGTTTTGGGCCAGTGCAGGCAAGGCGGCAAAGGCAAAAAGAACGGCGAGCAGACGTGCGGGTTGTAAAGTCATTATTGAGTCCTGGTTGAAAAAATAAGAAAGGGAATCATGCGGGGATCAAGTCGCACCGCTAACCTCGGAAGGTGCCACGGTGGTAAGTGCAAGTGCATGAATTTCGGACTGCATCATATCGCGAAGGCAATCATACACGAGCCGATGCCGATTGATTCTGGATTGGTTTTCAAAAGCAATCGCCACCAGATGAAGCCGGTAGTGACTGCCACCCGAGGCAGCACCTGCATGACCTGCATGCGCTGCGGATTCATCAGCGAGTTGACAGACAAGCGGAGCAAAAGTTGCATTCAGCAGCGCGTGGATGCGTACTTCGCGAGGAGAGAGGTTGCTGATTGCTGCGCTCATTTTTTCGGCTCCTGCATGTATTTCGATAGCAGTAGGGTTTGTCCGATCACGAATGCAAACATCAATCCCATGCCGCCGAATAATTTGAAATTAACCCAGGTCGCGGTGGGATAGTTGAAGGCCACGTATAAATTCAGACAGCCCATCAGCACAAAAAACGCGACCCAGACTAAACCAAGTTTTTCCCAGATGGCAGTGGGCATTTCCAGCTGTTGTCCCATCATGGTTTTGATCAGATTTTTTTTCAATACCAGCTGACTGACCAGCAACACGATCGCAAAGGTCCAGTACAGCACGGTCGGCTTCCATTTGATGAACAACGCGTTATGAAAATAAATTGTCGCGCCACCAAACACACCGACGATCAGTAGCGATACCCACAGCATCACATCGACCTTGCGACCGCGGATCAGCACGTACAGTATCTGTGCAAGCGTTGCCACGATGACGACCGAAGTGGCCAGCAAGATCGGTGCTTGCTCGGCAGTGACGACGCCACCAGAAACCATGCCGGACAAGTACTGCGATCCAAGAGACTGCGCCGCCGCGACGTGCCCTTCACCCCATTTGAACATCGCAAAAAAAAGCACAACAGGGAAGAGGTCGAACAAAAATTTCATGGTGTTATTTTTCTTTTGATGAGGTTTCTTTTGGTGCGTTTTCTTTTGATGCGTTTTCTTATGATGCGCCAAGCGGCGTGAATTTCAGCGACGCTGAATTGATGCAGTAGCGCAGGCCAGTTGGTGGTGGGCCGTCGGGAAACACATGACCCAGATGCGCATCGCACACATTGCAGATAATTTCAGTACGCATCATGCCATGGCTGCGATCGACCAGTTCGCGCACATTGGCGGGATCAAGCGCCTTGAAATAACTCGGCCAGCCGCAGCCAGATTCAAACTTGGCGTCGGACGCGAACAGCGGTGTGTCGCAGCATACGCAGGTGTAAATGCCTTCTTCGTGATGATCCCAGAAGCGTCCAGTGAATGCGCGCTCGGTTGCAGCGTGACGCGTCACTTCATAATCCATTGGCGACAATGTGGCTCGCCATTCGGCATCGGTTTTAACGACTTTATTTGTCATGATGAGCAACTCACTTCCAGTTGGCTAGCCCAATCGGGTGGCAGGGCGGCGTAATCGTCGTACTCGGGTTGATCGTCGAACGGGTCGCTGAGAATCGTCAGCAAGGTCGCGATTTCAGAAAAATCCTTGCGCTGCGCTTTCTCAATGGCCACCTGCGCGAGATGATTGCGAAGGATGTATTTTGGGTTGACTGCGTGCATTGCAAGACGTCGCTGGTCGTTGCTGCGCGATTCGCGCTGTAGCCGTTGACGATATTGTGCGGCCCAATCATCGAACGCCGCACGGTCGATGAACAAATCGCGCAGCGGAGCGTCGGCATTGTTGGTATCAATCGCGTCGCACTGAAGATCGCCGAGCCGCCGAAAAAACAGCGTGAAATCCACCTGACTGCTTTGCATGATGTTGAATAGCTTGTCGATTAGCGCGCTATCGCCGTCATGCGATGTGGCCAGACCCAGCTTGGCCTGCAGCAGTTGCTGCATCTTGTCATCGTATTCCAGCTTGAATCCCGCCAGCGCAGCTTGCGTGTCTTCGACCGAACCAATCAGCGGCAACAGTGCCTGACCCAGCGCAAAGCAATTCCAGTGCGCGATCTGCGGCTGCATTTTGTACGAATATCGCCCTTGCTGGTCGGTGTGATTGCAGATGTGAGCAGGGTTGAACGCTTCCATAAAACCGAACGGTCCGTAATCGAGCGTCAAACCAAGAATCGACATATTGTCGGTATTCATCACGCCATGCATGAAGCCGACTGCCTGCCATTGAGCGACCATATGCGCGGTGCGGCGTGTAACTTCGACGAGCAGGGCTTGATACGGGTTGGTACTGGCTTGCAGCTCGGGATAAAACTGTGCAATCACGTGATCGGCAAGGAGCTTGAGCTGCACCTTATCGTCATTGTAGAACCAGTGTTCGAACGAACCGAAACGAATGAAGCTCGGCGCAAGCCGCGTGACTACTGCTGCGGTTTCCACGGTCTCACGCAGCACCGACTGATCTGAACCCGTGATGCACAATGCGCGTGTGGTGGGGATGCCTAAACCAGCCATCGCTTCCGAG
>JAYTZV010000327.1:0-9207 GCA_043741695.1 Burkholderiales bacterium | reverse complement strand
GGCGATCGGCATGAGCGCGGGTTATGCGTTGTCGCAATTTCAAATGGCGCAGCAGGCTGCAAAAACCGCTGCAGCGAACGGTAATGACGCTGCCAAAGACGTCGCCAAAGACGCAGCCAAGGATGCCCGGCGCGATTCTGCGCAGCGCATGGCTGTGCAAACTGCTCAAGCGCGGTTGTTGCGTGCCATCGAGAGCCCGCGCCAACTCGAAGAAGTCATGGTCGATTTCTGGTTCAATCATTTCAACGTGTTCGCGGGTAAAGGCCTCGATCGCGCGCTCGTAGCCAGCTACGAGCGTGATGCAATCCGGCCGTATGCGCTGGGGCGTTTTCGTGATCTGCTCGGTGCGACTGCCAAACATCCGGCGATGCTTTTTTATCTGGATAACTGGATCTCGGTAGCGCCCGGTTTTCAGGGCGATCCGCGCCGCGTCCAGCCAGCGGCAGTCAAGGTCAGCGGGTTGAATGAAAACTATGCGCGCGAGGTGATGGAGCTTCATACGTTGGGCGTCGATGGCGGCTACAGTCAAAAAGACGTGACCGAGTTGGCGCGCATGCTGACTGGCTGGACCTTCGTGCCGCGCGAGATGATGCGAACCGGGGATAACTTCCAGTTCGAGCCACGCCGGCATGACAACGGCGACAAGCAATGGCTCGGCCGGCACGTGTCATCGAACGGCCGCAGCGAAGGCGAATTCGCGCTGGATGTACTGGCCGAACACCCCGCAACTGCGCGGCACATCAGTTTTCAACTCGCGCAATATTTTGTTGCCGACAAGCCGTCGCCTGAATTGGTGAATCGACTTGCACGTCGTTTTAGTGAAACGCATGGGGATATTCGTGCCGTACTTGCGACCATGTTTGCCAGTCCCGAATTCTGGGATCGGTCGGTAGTTGGCAGCAAGTTCAAGACGCCGTATCAATATGTGGTGTCGAGTGTACGTGCCGCCAATATCAGTGTGAATAATGTCAAGCCACTGCTCGGCACGCTGACCCAACTGGGTATGCCGCTGTATGGATGCCAAACGCCGGATGGCTACAAAAATACGGAAGAAGCGTGGCTCAACCCGGACGCGTTGACCCGTCGCATTAACTTCGCAACCGTGCTCGCATCTGGAAGGTTGCCGCTGGCGAAGCCGGACGACCTGCCGAATGATTTTGTTGCAATGACTGACGCACCACGCGCAGACAAAGATCGCTGGACTGTACCGCCAGTCGACGTGGCCCGGTTAATGACAACGCTAGGCCCTTCGCTATCGGTGCGTACCCGCGATGCCGTGGCAGTGGCGCAGCCAGGATTGCGCGCTGCGCTAGTATTGGGTAGCCCCGATTTCATGCGTCACTGATCGTGGTCAGCGCAAACTTTCTACCCAAAAGGAACAGTCATGAACCGTCGTGATTTCATGCAGCTCGCAGCACTCGGTGCCGGTGGCTTGTTGCTCCCTTGCGCGAATGGCTGGGCGGCAGGTAGTGTCGACGCCAGCAGCACGCAGCGCAAGCTGATCGTCATCATGCTGCGCGGTGCGGTCGATGGCCTGAATGTCGTCGCGCCGTACGGAGATGCAAACTACGCGCGGCTGCGTCCGACCATTGCCGTGGCGCGGCCGGGTCAGGAAAATGGCTTAATCGATCTGGACGGTTATTTCGGATTGCATCCCGCGTTGCGCCCGCTGCAAGATATGTGGCAGCAGCGTCGGCTCGCGTTTGTACATGCATCGGGTTCACCCGATGAAACCCGCTCGCATTTTGATGCGCAGGATTATCTGGAGTCGGGCACACCGGGTCGAAAAGGCACGCAAGATGGCTGGATGAATCGTCTGGTTGGTGCCATGGCGGGGCCAACTGGTGCGACCCGCGCGATCAGTATTGGTCCGGTGCTGCCACGCATTTTGAGCGGGCGCATCAACACAACCAATATCGCCTCGGGTGCTGGCGCTGGAAAGCCGACCTTGCTCGATCGCCCGCAGATCGGTAGCGCGTTTGCGCAGCTGTATCAGGGGCAGGATAAATTATCCACCATGTATCAGGAAGCGCAAAGTGCGCACAAGGAAATGATGTCGTCGATGGATGACGAGTCGCGTATTGCCGATGGTGGTGCGCCGTTGCCGAATGGTTTTCCGGGTGATGCGTCACGTCTGGCGACCTTGATGAAAAACGATGCACGTATCCAGTTTGCCTTCGTGCCGCTCGGTGGTTGGGATACCCATGCCAATCAAGGCGCGGGCACCGGTCAGCTCGCCAACCGGCTGGCACCACTCGGACAGGGACTCGCCGCATTGGCGCGAGGACTCGGCCCGGTGCTCGACGATACGACTATTGTGGTGATGTCCGAGTTCGGTCGCACTGCGCGGCAAAACGGCAACAACGGTACTGACCACGGCCACGGTAATGTGATGTGGGTAATGGGTGGAGCGGTAGCAGGCGGAAAAGTGTTTGGAGACTGGCAGGGCGTCGCCGATGCAAAGTTGCATGAGAGTCGCGATGTGCCGGTCACCACAGATTTTCGCAGCGTGTTGGCGCAGATCGCCGAGCGCCATCTGAAACTGTCTGATCGGCAGTTACACGCGGTGTTTCCGTTAATGCCAGAACGTGCTTTCAGTGGCAATTTAATCCACGCTTGATTGCGGCTTGATTTCCGCTTCAGTACCGCTTCAGTACCGTTTGAATATCGATTGATCCGTGTTTGCGTCATGCTTACGCGGTGACTTCCCGGTACCTGAGTCATGCATGCTCCGCTCCCGACGCTACGAAAAACATGCACCTCTTCTGTGCCGCAGCAATGCAAATAATCCTGTTTGTCCGCACAATCTTCGCTTAAGATAAAAATGATCTATATCGTTTAGCTATTTTCGGAGATGCGATGCAGTCCAGCCATCCACAGCTCGTCAGCACCAGATTGGAAAAACTTCATCCGACGCAGATTACGGTCGGCAAGCTCGAAGTCGAAAAAAAGCGCAGGGATTGGAACCGTCTCGGCAAAAAATCGCGTAATGCGACGCTTGCCAATCACTGGTTTCCTGCGATTGCCGGACCGGATCAGCGGTACTACATTGTCGATCATCATCACTTCGGCCTTGCGCTGCTGGAAGAGGGTGTCAAGACGGTCAGTCTGATGCTGCTGAAAGATTTGTCGTGGCTCGACCCCATCAAATTCTGGAGCGTGATGGACCATCATCAATGGGTGCATCCGTACGATAGTGCGGGCGTGCGGCGTGATTTTCCAGCTGTACCGATTCACCTCACTAAATTACAGGACGACCCTTACCGCAGCCTCGCCGGTGAGCTGCGTCATGCCGGTGGTTTCGCGAAAGATGTCACGCCGTTCAGTGAATTTTTATGGGCAGATTTTTTGCGTAGTCATATTCCGATTGAGCTGGTGCATGCAGATTTCAACAAGGCGTTATCGAAGGCAAAAAAATTGTCAGCAACGCAGGAGGCCCGTTATCTACCCGGCTGGTGTGGCGTGATCGCGGCGAGCTAAATGGCCGTGTTTTCTACACCGCCGTCACCGTTGGTGGCTGCTGCTTCGCCGCCACCTGTTGAGAAAGCGCCATTTTCATGGTTCGATGTATTCGCCGGGCTGTCGCTCGCCGGTTTGCTATTGCCCGAAGCGGTTGCCTATTCCAGCATTGCCAACCTGCCGCCCGCAGCCGGTGTGATCGCGCTGTTCGCGGGGCTGGTCTGTTACGGCCTGATTGGCACCAGTCGGTTTGCGATTGTCTCGGCCACCTCGTCGTCAGCCGCGGTGCTGGCGGCAGCGTCGGCAACGCTCGGCAATGGCAACGGCTCGCTTCGATTGACGATGGCCACGGCACTGGTGCTGATGAGTGGCTTGCTGTTCATGCTGGCAGCCGCAGCCCGTATCGGCAGCGTGTCGGATTTCATCGCTAAACCGGTACTACGCGGATTTGCGTTTGGTCTTGCGCTGGTCATCATTCTCAAGCAGTTCGCGCATGTCGTTGGTGTGCCACTGCACCATACCGACGTGGTGCGATTACTGATCGAATTGTTCAGTCAGTTCGCTCACTGGAACTGGCCCGCCGTGGCAATGACGCTCGCAGCACTGGTGGTGTTGCTGATCTGCGCGCGCATTGCGCATCTTCCCGGTGGCTTGATCGTCATCGTGTTTGGTATTGCGGCCGGTAAATGGATCGATTTCGACCAGCTCGGTATTGGTCTGGTCGGGTCGATTGCACTGCGATTACAGATGCCGACACTGCCCGAACTCGCCTACACCGATTGGCTGCGCGTGACTGAGCTGGGCGTGGCGATGCTGCTGATTTTGTATGCCGAGTCATATAGTTCGATCCGCACGTTCGCGATGAAACATGGCGATGCCGTGTCACCCAATCGCGATTTGCTGGCGCTCGGTGTCGCCAATCTGGCCTCTGGCTTGTTTCAAGGTCTCGCAGTTGGCGCTGGTTTCTCTGGTTCGTCGGCCAATGAGGCCGCCGGCGCGGTATCGAAACTGGCAGGCTGGTGCGCGGCACTGACTTTGCTCGTGGTGGTATTGACGCTGCTGCCGATGATTGCCCTGACACCAGAGCCGATACTGGCTGCCGTCGTCATACATGCGGTAAGCCATACCTTGCGGCTGTCGGTTTTCAAGACGTATTTTTTCTGGCGGCGCGACCGCTTCGTGATTTTGGCGGCGGTGGTGTCGGTATTGCTGCTGGGCGTTATGGATGGTTTGCTGGCAGCCATTGCAGTGAGTCTGGTGATGCTGCTGCGGCGTCTGGCAGAGTCGTCCGTCACGGTGTTGGGTCGCCTTGGCGATAGTCATGACTTTGTTAGCAAGGCAGTGCATCTCGATGCGCAATCGATTCCCGGGATGCTGATCCTACGACCGGATACGGCGCTATTTTTTGCCAACGCCGATCGAATTCTGGCGCAGGCGCGTCGCATCATCAGAGCTGCCGGCGAGCGCGTGCATATTGTGATTCTAAGTTTGGAGGAATCACCCGATCTCGACAGTACCGCAGTTGAAGCCATCGGGGATTTTTACAAGGCGATGCTGGCCGAGCATCGGCAATTGTATTTTGCGCGCCTGAAAACGCCGGTACAGGCGGTACTTGCACATGCTGCCATCGCTGGTCTGACGATGGCAGAACTGATCGATCTGAGTGTCGACGATGCTGTCAAGGTCGCGCAACAAGCGCATCCCGATCCGATTAGTGCAGCACACCCTGGCTGACTGCGACAATCAACGCAATGCCGATCAGTGCGCGATAGATCACAAAAGGCCAGGTTGAAAAACGTTCCAGGAAACGCATCAAGCCCCAGATCGCTGCAAACGCAGACACACTCGCCACCAACAGACCGACCAGCAAAATTGACCAGGCCTGCATGGGAATATGCGCATGCAACAGCACCAGTAATTCTTTCAGTCCGGCCAATGCAATCGCCGGCAAACCCAGCAAGAAAGAAAACCGCGCCGCTTCTTCGCGTTTGAAATTCAAAAACAAGGCAGTGGTCAAAGTCGAGCCGGAACGCGATACACCGGGAATCAACGCACCAACCTGCGCAATGCCGACGATGATCGCGTCGCGCAAGCGCATCTGCGGCACTGTGCGCGTGTGGCGGCAGCTAAGTTCGGCTGCGGCCAGCAACACTGCCATCACGACCGACGAGATACCGATCACCATCAAGCCGCGCAGTGGCGAGCCGCAGGCATTCAATATCGATGACAGCGCCAGTCCGGCAATGCCGATCGGAATGGTCGCGATGATGATGGCGACTGCCAGCCGAAATGCATAGCTGTTGTAGTCGCGCTGGCGAATCGCCGTGACGCTACCGGTCACCACGTCTTTGACGTCGCGCCAGAAATAGCTGACGACTGCTGCGAGCGCTGCCAGCTGCATCGCTGCAGAAAACGCTGAGCCGGGGTCGGTCCAGCCGAGCAACGCCGGCACGATGCGCATGTGGGCGGTCGATGAGATCGGCAGCAGTTCAGTCACGCCCTGCACCACGCCGAGGAATGCCACTTGGGCGTAACTTAAGGACGCGAAGCCTATATCAAGGCCGTTCGTACAAATAGAAGACATAAAGATCTCTGAAAGAAGGAGCCAAAAATGAAGGCGAGTGTATCGCCTGAGCGATAAAAACGGAAGCTTGCAGCGGTATTGCCCGCATGGCTTTTGATCCTGATGCGTTGGCGTGATGGAATGCAATCTGTTCACTTGCCAGCAACTTGCCAGCAACGACATCGGATTACAGATTCAAAAAAGTGTCTGGAGAAAACCCCTTGAAATACCTCGCAGCAGCCCCATTTGCTGCTCACACCGTAGTTAAGCCATTGATTGTTGGAGGATTTTAGATGCAAGAACAGGACAAGCCGAACAACGACGTGCAGCCAGCGGCAAGCGAAGAGAACGTGATTACAGAGCACGAAACAGCTGAGGCGGTACCATCGACCGAAAGCAAGCTGGCTGAAACAGAGGCGCGTCTGGCAGAAGCACAAGACGCCTTTTTGCGCGCCAAGGCCGACGTGGAAAATTTCCGCCGTCGTGCGCAGGAAGACATCGCACGGGCGCACAAGTTTGCGATTGAAAGCTTTGCCGAGGCGCTGGTGCCAGTGAAAGATAGTCTGGAGATGGCATTGAAGGTCGAGGTGTTGACGGTCGAATCGCTGAAAGAGGGTGTTGAAATGACACTCAAGCAGCTGTCCTCAGCCTTCGAAAAAAATCGTTTGATGGAAGTAGCACCACGGTCAGGCGAAAAACTCGATCCGATGAAGCACCAGGCAATTTCGATGGTACCCGCCGAGCAGGAGGCCAACACGATTGTCAGCGTGCTGCAAAAAGGCTATCTGATTGCCGACCGTTTGCTGCGACCTGCGCTGGTCACGGTGGCGCAAGAGAAATCAGCGTAAGGCGGATCGTAAAAGCACATCGCAAGAAAAAATCCTGTTACGGCATCGACCAGCAATCCGTGGCGCACCGTTATTAGAAAAATTAGTCACTCAAAAATTAGTCACTCATACAGCACCTTAAGGAAAAAAATCATGGGCAAAATTATCGGTATCGATCTGGGCACCACCAATTCCTGCGTCGCGATCATGGAAGGCGGTCAACCGAAGGTCATCGAAAATTCCGAAGGCGCGCGTACCACGCCATCGATCATCGCCTATCAGGAAGACGGCGAAATTCTGGTCGGTGCACCGGCCAAGCGCCAGGCAGTCACCAACCCAAAAAATACGCTGTATGCAGTCAAGCGTCTGATCGGTCGTAAGTTTGACGAAAAAGAAGTGCAGAAAGATATCGGCTTGATGCCGTATCAGATCGTCAAAGCCGACAACGGCGACGCCTGGATTTCCGTGCGCGACAAGAAGCTCGCCGCGCAGCAGATCTCCGCCGAAGTCTTGCGCAAAATGAAAAAAACTGCCGAAGATTATCTCGGTGAAGAAGTGACCGAAGCCGTCATTACTGTGCCTGCGTATTTCAACGACGCGCAGCGCCAGGCAACGAAAGACGCAGGCCGTATCGCCGGTCTGGATGTCAAGCGCATCATCAACGAGCCAACCGCAGCCGCACTGGCATTCGGTCTGGACAAAGGCGGCAAGGGCGATCGCAAGATTGCGGTGTATGACTTGGGCGGTGGTACGTTCGATATCTCGATCATCGAGATCGCCGACGTCGATGGCGAAATGCAGTTTGAAGTGTTGTCGACCAACGGCGATACCTTCCTCGGTGGTGAAGATTTCGACCAGCGCATTATCGATTTCATCATTGATGAATTTAAAAAGATCAACGGTCTGGATTTGTCGAAAGACGCGATCGCTCTGCAGCGCATCAAGGCATCGGCTGAGCGCGCGAAGATCGAATTGTCATCGTCGCAGCAAACTGAGATTAACGAGCCGTACATCGCCATGGCCAACGGCGCGCCAGTGCATCTGAATTTGAAGATGACCCGTGCCAAGCTGGAATCGCTGGTAGAAGAATTGATTTCCAAAACCATCGAGCCATGCAAGATCGCGATCAAGGATGCGGGCGTCAAGGTCAGCGATATCGACGACATCATTCTGGTCGGCGGCATGACGCGTATGCCGAAGGTGCAGGAAACAGTCAAGGAATTCTTTGGCAAAGATCCACGCAAGGACGTCAATCCGGATGAAGCAGTGGCCGTCGGTGCAGCGATTCAGGGCTCGGTCTTGTCGGGTGACCGCAAGGACTTACTGCTGCTGGACGTGACACCGCTGTCGCTTGGTATTGAAACGCTGGGCGGCGTGATGACCAAGATGATTCAAAAGAACACGACGATCCCGACCAAGTTCAGCCAGGTGTTTTCAACGGCCGACGACAACCAACCTGCGGTCACCATCAAGGTGTATCAGGGCGAGCGCGAAATGGCGGCCGGTAACAAGGGCTTGGGCGAATTCAATCTGGAAGGCATTCCACCTTCAGCACGTGGCACACCGCAGATTGAAGTTACTTTCGATATCGACGCCAACGGCATCTTGCATGTCGGCGCCAAAGACAAGGCAACTGGCAAAGAAAACAAGATCACAATCAAAGCCAATTCCGGTTTGAGTGAAGAAGAAATCCAGAAGATGGTGCGCGATGCCGAAGCCAATGCCGATGAAGACAAGCGCTTGAAAGAACTGGCCGAAACCCACAATCAGGGCGACGCGCTGGTGCATTCAACCCGCAAGGCATTGACTGAATACGGCGATAAACTGGACGCCGGTGAGAAAGAAAAAGTCGAAGCAGCGATCAAGGATTTGGAAGTGGCGCTAAAAGGAAGCGACAAAGCCGAGATCGATGCCAAGTCGGCTGCGTTGTCGAGCGCTGCGCAGACGCTCGGTGAAAAGATGTACGCCGATGCGCAAGCGCAGCAAGCCGCTGCCGGTGCAGCGCAGGGTGATGCCGGTGCCAGTGGTGCGCATGCGCATGAATCGAAGTCGAAAGAAGAAGACGTCGTCGATGCCGACTTCAAGGAAGTCAAAGACAACAAGTAAGTTTGGATTAGGTCGTGACGGATGTGTCGAACGGTGCAGGCCGTTCGACCTGCCGGGTTGAGTAGTAGGGAAGGGCTGATCAATTCATGTCGGCGGTCCTGACTCCCAAATACACGCGCTACGGCGTTGCAAATCCTCGCAATATCTCGATATTGCTGCGGTTTGCGCCTAGTAGAGCAAGTATTTGAAAGCCAGGCCAATCCACCAGAATTAATCAGCCCTTCCCTAATGCCGCTCAATTCGGCATTTTTG
>JAYTZV010000326.1:0-3298 GCA_043741695.1 Burkholderiales bacterium | reverse complement strand
GCGCCCATCTTCATTGCTTCAACCGCAACGACGACATCGTTTTTATCACCGATGAATATCAGTGGAAGAAATCGGTCTGATTCCCGCAACCGGCGAAGCAACATTGCACTTTGCATTTCTGTCCTGCACAGGCTGACAATCAGACAGTCATTGCCAGTATGGCGGTCGTCATCCAGAAACGATTGGCAATCTGCATATTCTCTCACTGAGTAACCGATATTTTTTAAGGCAATGGAAAGCGTAGCCTTTGACGCGACATCGTGATCAACCACGCAGACCATCGCGACACCGACCTCTGGCGCAACACTGATGACCGTGTCTTGCAGCAGCTGTTCTGAATTGACGTGACAAACACAACTGGCAGAGAGGTCGCTGATGGTAATGACAATGCCGCAAGCAATTCCAGAAATATCGCTGCACGGAACAACGCAACGCAGACAATCCGTTTTGCCACTTTCTCGGACGACGCGTTTAACCGATAAACCCGATGCAACGACTGCGCGGATATCATCGGTCAGTGAATCGTCCATCGTCATTGCGTCAATAAATGGCAATGAGCGACCAATATCGGCTGGATGCAAATCGAAGATCGACAGTGCAGTCGGCGAATAAAAGCTCAGCGTCAAACTCGCATCGAAAACCAGGGTGATCGCCTCACTCGTCATGACGAGATCGCGCAGGCATGATGCCGTGATCAGCTCGTTATCGAACCCGGTTTGCGATTGGTGATTCATGATGCAGAGCTGTTCATGGCAAGGTTTGACACCTTTACTTAATACTAAAACCTGACGCCACGCCGCTGAACGCTCATTGAGAGAACGGCTTGCAACATCCTTAAAATACAAGATAGCGATTCATCTTCTTGCAGATCGCGGAAAAGTTATGATGCGCATCACGCATAGCGGCCGCAATAATTGACAAAGCTTTTCAGCCGACACAAAGTTCAGCGCACAATTCACGGGAGTTCCTCCCGTTAAATAATTAGCCGTTCCTTCATAGGTAGTAACAACCCCTCAATATTGCAGATAGCAAATACGCATGAGGCGCGTTCATCGATAGACACGCAACCACGTTCTATGCGCCGAGACCTCCTCTGAGTAGTTTCCGAATCTGGTGCCCCTACCCCTGCCGGGCTACGCTGTCGATAACAGCATTGCATTACCTAGTGTGAAGCGCGTCTCGTCACAGCATATTTCGGTACGGTCATCTCGTCTGATCTAAAAAAATGCCATCAATCTCTTGAAAGAACTTTGTGAGCGTTCGACACTTGCACAAGCTGTTTGAACCACGCAGCATCGCCATTATCGGCGCTTCGATTCACCATAACACCATCGGCGGTATTGTTCTGCGCAATGTGATCGAAAGCGGCTTCAAAGGTGCCATTTATCCCGTCAACCCGAAATATACGCACATCGATGGCTTGCAGACCTACTCAAAGCTCGCCTTGTTACCGTCGGCTCCAGATCTGGCAGTCATCTGCACACCGCCCTCCACTATTCCCGGGCTGATTTCCGCCTTGGGCGAGCTCGGCGGCAAGGCAGCCATCGTCTTGACTGCGGGATTGTCAGCAGCGCACAGCAGCGATGGTGTCAGCATCCTGGACCAGATGCTGGCAGCCGCAAAACCACATTTAATACGGGTGCTGGGCCCGAATTGCGTTGGCTTGCTCGTGCCGGCGATAGGGCTGAACGCGAGCTTTTCGCATACCAATGCTCTGGTCGGCAAAATCGCTTTTGTTTCACAGTCCGGTGCGCTTGTTACCGCAATGCTCGACTGGGCGAACGCGCGGCACATCGGTTTTTCAAAATTCATCTCGCTCGGTGACAGCGCCGATGTGGATTTTGGCGACGTACTCGACTTTCTGGCCAGCGATGCCGATACGCAGTCAATCCTTTTATATGTCGAAGATATTCGCAATGCGCGCAAATTTTTGTCAGCGGCCCGGGCCGCCGCCCGCAGCAAACCCATCGTCGTTGTCAAAGCGGGGCGCTTTTCGGAGGGAGCAAAAGCGGCGGCTTCCCACACCGGTGCATTGGCTGGATCTGACAAAGTCTACGATGCGGTAATTCGCCGCGCCGGCATGGTGCGGGTATTTACTACCGACGATTTGTTTAGTGCCGTGGAAACACTGGCCCATGCAAAACCGCTCTTCGGAGATCGACTTGCCATTTTTACAAACGGCGGCGGGCCAGGCGTGTTGGCAACCGACGCACTGATTGACTGCGGCGGCCTGTTGGCCTCTCTCTCGCAGCAAACGTGCGAGCAACTCAAACTGATGCTGCCGGGGATCTGGTCCGGGCAGAACCCCGTTGATATCATCGGCGATGCGCCTGCGGAACGCTACCGCGCAACATTGGATATTTTATTGGCAGACAAAAACACCGACGCGCTGCTATTAATACAGGCGCCCACTGCCATCGTTCCCGGCATCGATATTGCCAAAGCCATCTTGCCATCGATCCAAGCGTCGTCGCGCAATGTACTGACCTGCTGGCTCGGAGGCGACGCCGCAGCCCCTGCCCGAGAATTTTTTTCGCACGCAGGGATACCGACCTACGGTACGCCCGAAGAAGCCATACACGGCTTCATGCAACTGGTGGACTATCATCGAAATCAAACACTGCTGATGCAAGTGCCACCCTCAGTGCCCAACGACTTCATTCCCGACCGAACTGTGGTTGCCACACTCCTGCGCCGCGTGCAAGCCGAATGCCGCACTACCTTGTCCGAGCCTGAGGCAAAACAACTCTTTGCGGCCTACGGAATTCCGGTGGTGGATACGCGTATTGCGGAGTCGGATGAGCAGGCTGTACTGGCAGCTCAGGCAATTGGTTTTCCCATAGCCCTGAAGGTCTTGTCCAGCGCAATCTCTCACAAAACCGATGTTGGCGGGGTCGTGCTCGATCTCGAATCAGCCGACGCGGTACGTATCGCTGCAAAAGTAATCCGTACCCGTGTGCACGCACTGCGACCGGATGCGCTGATACACGGCTTCTCTGTTCAGGCAATGGCACGACATCAAGACGCGGTGGAGTTGATCATCGGCGTAACAGTCGACCCGGTATTTGGTCCGGTTATTTTATTCGGGCAAGGCGGGGTTGCCGTTGAACTTCTCGACGACACGGCAATTGGATTGCCGCCTCTGGACATGCTGCTCGCGCGCGAGATGATTTCGCGTACCCGGGTAAAAAAACTACTGTCAGGGTATCGCAATAAACCTGCTGCAAATACGGATGCGATATGCCGCAGCCTGATTCAGATCGCCCACTTGGTCACGGATTTTCCCGAGATCATCGCC
>JAYTZV010000325.1:0-3302 GCA_043741695.1 Burkholderiales bacterium | reverse complement strand
AATATGTCCGAAGACAGCTGGTACTGGCACATGTTCGACACCGTCAAGGGTGGCGATTACCTGGGTGACCAGGATGCGATCGAATTCATGTGTCGTGAAGCACCGAAAGTGGTCTACGAGCTCGAACATTTTGGTATGCCGTTTGACCGCAATCCCGACGGCACGATTTATCAGCGCCCATTCGGTGGGCACACGGCCAACTTCGGCGAGAAGCCAGTGCAACGTGCCTGCGCCGCTGCCGACCGTACTGGTCACGCAATGCTGCACACGCTTTACCAGCGCAATGTACGCGCCAAAACGCATTTCTTTGTCGAGTGGATGGCTCTGGATCTAATTCGTGATGCCGAAGGCGACGTCATCGGCGTAGTCGCATTGGAAATGGAAACCGGCGAGTGCATGGTGCTGGAAGCCAAAACAACGATGTTGGCTACTGGTGGTGCAGGCCGCATCTGGGCAGCATCGACCAACGCGTTCATCAATACTGGCGACGGCATGGGCATGGCAGCGCGTGCTGGCTTGCCACTGGAAGACATGGAATTTTGGCAGTTCCATCCAACCGGTGTGGCAGGTGCTGGTGTGCTGATTACCGAAGGCGTGCGCGGTGAGGGCGGCATTTTGGTCAACAGCAATGGCGAGCGTTTTATGGAGCGCTATGCGCCGACGCTGAAAGATCTGGCGCCGCGTGACTTCGTATCGCGCTCGATGGATCAGGAAATTAAGGAAGGTCGCGGCTGTGGTCCGAACAAGGATTATGTGCTGCTCGATTTGCGTCACATCGGCGCCGAGACGATTCAAAAACGGTTGCCATCGATTCTGGAAATTGGTCACAAGTTCGCCAACGTTGATGCAACCAAAGAACCGATTCCGGTTGTGCCGACGATTCACTATCAGATGGGCGGTATCCCGACCAATATCCATGGTCAGGTTGTAGCGCCGAAAAACGGTAATCCGAATACGATCGTCAATGGTCTGTATGCCATCGGCGAGTGCGCTTGCGTGTCGGTGCACGGCGCAAATCGTCTTGGTACCAATTCGCTGCTCGACTTGCTGGTGTTCGGACGCGCTGCCGGTAATCACGTGGTTGCAAGCAATCTGAAAGCACGCAGCAACAAGGCGTTGCCGTCGGATGCAGCCGATCTGGCGATGGACCGTTTGAACAAACTAGAAACCTCGACCGGTAGCGAGCGCGTGCAGGATGTCGCCAACGATATTCGCGCAACGATGCAGCGTTATTGCGGCGTGTTCCGTACCGATGCATTGCTGCAGACTGGTTTCAACGCGATCATGGAATTGGATGAGCGTCGCAAGCATGTGTCGTTCAAAGATAAGTCGAAAGTGTTTAACACCGCACGGGTAGAAGCACTTGAACTCGACAACCTGATCGAAACCGCCAAGTCGACGATTACTTCAGCCAACGCGCGCAAAGAATCACGGGGCGCGCATGCTCAGAGTGATCATGACAAACGCGATGACGTCAACTGGATGAAGCACTCGTTGTGGTTCTCTGAAGGTAACCGGATGGAATACAAGCCGGTAGTGACCAAGCCATTGACGGTGGATGAGTTCAAGCCGAAAGCGCGTACCTTCTAGACGAACGCGTTTAAGTCAATCTCAGTTGCAATGCACGCAGCCTTTGACGCCGCGCGTATTCACAAAAAGGAATAGCTATGCCACGCACCTTAAAGTTTCAGATTTACCGCTACGATCCGGACAAAGACGCCAAGCCCTACATGCAGGATTTGTCCGTCGAACTGCAAGACAGCGACAAGATGTTGCTCGACGCCTTGCAGCGCATCAAGGCCGATGTAGACGATTCACTGGCACTGCGTCGGTCATGCCGTGAAGGCGTGTGCGGCTCGGACGCAATGAACATCAATGGCAAAAACGGCTTGGCATGCACCACTAATCTGAATGAACTAAAGCAGCCGATCGTGCTGCGCCCGTTGCCAGGTTTGCCAGTAATCCGTGACCTGATCGTCGACATGACGCAGTTCTTCAAGCAATACAACTCGATCAAGCCTTACCTGATCAACACGTCGATCCCGCCGGAAAAAGAGCGCCTGCAGTCGCCGACCGAGCGCGAAGAACTCGATGGTTTGTACGAGTGCATTCTGTGCGCCTGCTGTTCGACCTCGTGCCCGTCTTTCTGGTGGAATCCGGATAAATTTGTCGGTCCGGCCGGTCTGCTGCAGGCATATCGTTTCATCGCCGATAGCCGCGACGAAGCCACCGGTGATCGGCTCGATAATCTGGAAGATCCGTATCGCTTGTTCCGCTGCCATTCGATCATGAACTGCGTCGACGTTTGTCCGAAGGGATTGAACCCGAACAAGGCGATTGGCAAAATCAAGGAATTGATGGTGCGCCGCGCTGTCTGATGCTCCGGACTGCCGCGCTAGCAGTATTGCATGATGGCGCGCGGCAGTTGATTCACCTTCACCGAAGCAGCATTAACCATGTCAATCACGCATCAAGCCGATCCCGCCAACCGTTCCCGCCTGCGCTGGCGTTCGCGCCGCGGCTTGCTCGAAAACGATTTGATTTTGACCCGCTTTCTGGATCACCATGAAGTCACCTTGAGTGACGATGAGGTCGATGGTTTGACCCGTTTGCTCGACCTGTCGGACAATGATTTGATGGACATGATTTTGGCCCGTAAAGAACCCGCGGGCGAGCAGGATCTTCCGCAAGTCCATGCGCTGCTTGCACGACTGCGCGTGGCCTAAGTCTCAATATTCCCGTATTTGTTTCTGTTTATTTTTCAGTTTTCACTCACCGCCGTACCGTACCCAAGAAGGAACTGTCATGTCCCACACAGCCGATAGCACCGCCACCTTGTCATTTTCTGATGGCAGCCCGTCACTTGAAATGCCGATCTACAAAGGCGTGGTTGGTCCGGATGTGATCGATATCCGCAAGCTCTATGGTGCCACCGGCAAGTTCACCTACGACCCGGGCTTCATGTCGACCGCTGCGTGCAATTCGGCGATTACTTACATCGACGGCGACAAGGGTGAACTGCAATATCGCGGCTATCCAATCGAGCAACTGGCCGTGAATTGCGATTTTCTCGAAACCTGCTATCTGCTGCTGAATGGCGAATTACCGACTGCGGCGCAGCGTGAAAATTTTTCGAACACCGTCACGAAGCACACGATGGTGCATGAGCAGATGCAATTTTTCTTCCGCGGATTCCGTCGCGATGCGCACCCGATGGCGGTGCTGGTCGGTACCGTCGGCGCACTGTCGTCGTTTTATCATGACTCGCTCGACATCACCGACCCGCATCACCGCGAAGTTTC
>JAYTZV010000324.1:0-3320 GCA_043741695.1 Burkholderiales bacterium | reverse complement strand
TCTCTCCACAGATAGCACATGCTGCCGACGGTGTGCCCCGGCGTATGAATGACCCGAATTTCTTCGCCGTGTGCAAACCGGATCAGCTCGCCATCGTGAAGCTGCAGGTCTGCCGGTCGGATACCGCATCCGGCCGGCGCGGCAGACTTCGCGCCGGTAAGCTGGCACAGTATTCCGGCAGAGGTCACATGGTCGGCATGCGCGTGCGTCTCCAGCACATAGGCCAACTTTAATCCAAGCCGGTCAAGCTGTTGCAGATCGCGATCCCGATGTCGCTCGACCGGATCGATGATGACTGCCTCTGGCTGCCCGGCAATAAACAGCAGATAGGTGAACGTCGATGATTCGGTATCAAATAACTGCAACGGATTCATGGTGCTCGGCTCCTTGACGTGCTTCTGTGATCGATACAGAACATAGCGTGATCGTGTTTTTGCTCAGTTGCCCAGCGATGCTTTCGCTATCAACGCCATGGCAACCAGTGCCGAGATCACGGCAAACGTTTTTTGCAATTGTGGCCCGGCCAAACGTGCAAACACCAAACTCCCGCCCAGCATGCCCGCGATCGCAGCAGCCGAAAATGGGAACGCAACGATCCAACTCAGCTGCCCACCTGCTGCACTGGCAATGACGCCTGATACGGATACCAATGCGATCACGGCAAGTGATGTTGCCAGCACAGACTGCGGCGTCAGGTCGGTAAATCGCTGCAGTGCGGGCACCACGACGAAGCCGCCCCCGACACCCAGCAAGCCTGACAGCAAACCGGCAACCGTACCCGCCAGCGTAAGCGCCCGTGCACAAGGCATGGTCCAGTTCAACATGCCGATAGTTGCATCAAACCGGCATGGCGGTAGATCATGCCCTGTCGGCACCGACTGTATCGTCTGAGTGGTACTCGATGCAGCCTTTCGATACATCCGATACGCTGCAAATAACAAAACCACAGCAAACAGGCCCGTCAAAGGCCGGTTGGGCGTATGTTGCGCCAGCCATAGTCCGATCGGCGAGGCAATCATACCTGCCGTCGCAATCAACGCCGCTGCTTTGTACCGCACAGTTCCGGCCCGTAGTCCCAATACTGCACCAATCGCTGCTGCGAGCCCTACTGCCATCAATCCGATTGGCCCCGCCTGAACCATTCCGAGATGGGCACCAAATATGAGTAGCGGCACGGCCAGAATGCCGCCCCCTGCGCCCGTCAGGGCAAGGATGACGCCGACAATGCTGCCGAGCAGGAGATGGATGATCATCGTCGTCGGTGATCGCAGTGATCGGTGAATTCAGTCAGTGACGGCAGCTGCCACCTAGCGCCGCAAGGATCGTTCTCGTAGTTCAAAAAGTGCCATGCCGGTCAGCATCGCCACAACGAATACCAGCGGCTTGCTACCACCGAAAATTACCGAGGCAAAAGCCGGTCCGGGGCAGTAACCGGCCAATCCCCATCCAATGCCAAACGTAATGCTGCCGACAACCAGTCGACCATCGATGTGCCGCGCGCTCGGTATCTGCATCACGCCACCAAGGATTGCGCGCGCACGACCTGCAGCAAATCGAAAAGCAACTAGTCCAACCAGAATAGCGCCGCCCATCACGAAGGCCAATGAAGGATCCCAGTTTCCGCTGATATCAAGAAAACCAATTACCTTTGCCGGGTTGGTCATGCCTGAAATAATTAATCCAATGCCAAATATAAGCCCGGCAAACATGGCGGAAAGAATTTGCATGACCGCTCCTAATTGATGAGATGCCGGCTGATGAAAACAGTCAGGAAGCCAGCGCCCATGAAGGCTACCGTAGCAATCATCGATCTCGGCGAGAGCCGGGAAAGACCGCAAACGCCGTGACCGCTCGTACATCCCGAGCCGAATCGGGTTCCCAGTCCCACCAGCAGCCCTGCGACGATCAATGTTGGATAGTCCGCATCAATTTGTACGGCTGGCAAGTCGACGGCCATCAGCATTACCAATGGTGCAATCATCAGTCCGCCGACGAAGGCGATGCGCCAGCCAATATCGTTGATGACCGGGTTCAGCAGTCCACCCACAATGCCGCTAATACCAGCAATTTTGCCGTTGAAGAGCAAGAAAATTGCCGCCGAAACGCCAATCAACAGCCCACCTGCGAGCGAGGTGAGTGGTGTGAAATGGTGCAAGTCAATCATGAAAGAGGTTTCTTGAACATGTCTGCCACCTTGACGATACGTATAAGTTGAAAAGATTGTGCTGTTGAAGTTGTAGAAAATAGCTGCAAAGTAGTTGCATTGTTACAGCATAAAATCGTCTCAACAGAGCTTTCGCACGACGCAAAACACTCTTACCATTTCGTGTCACGAATACCCAGCGTGAAGGAAAGGTGATTCACCGCCACGTCGGCGAAAAAACTGAGGATGCTGATCTCGAGAACATCCATCCAGTCGAGCGGTACAAAAAAGCTAAGACCGGCCAGCCCGGCCCATACGAAATCGAGTTGATCGAAGGGTATCCAGCGTTGTCCAGGAACCAACCCCAGACGACGCTTGAAAAAGCTCTTGGTGATATCACCACCCATTGCACAAGATCCGGCCACAATCCCGAATGACAGCCAGCGATCCGATGCCAGCAGACTTTCCTGCCAATCAAAAAAACGCAAAATCAGGGCAACAATGACGGCCATCGTGATTCCAACGACGGCGCCTGCTACTGTTTTGTGACTTCCCAGAAGGGAGACACTGATGGGGCGATTCCATCCTTGCCAATACTTAACAAATGGGGGTGCCATATTCGCACAATAAATCGGCAACATTAAATAGAGTAATTGAATTAAATGCATGCCGTTGCGCACTTATCAGGCAGTCCAAAAGTGTTTTTTATTCAAAGAACAATTGATCGTTATCCGTTTTCTAAGATTACTGATCATTTTTCTCCATAAACAATCCAAGAGTAGAAGTGAATAAGAGTCTACTTAAAAATTGATCATTACTGAATTTAATTTATACATGAACTGCCTGAAGCGATTAAAGATCGCCCTTTAAACCGTCACATTAACGTCGCTGGTTTCCAAGTCGCTCTCATCCTGTACTGACAGACCGAAAAAGAGAATCAGGCCAACGCATCTGCTGTCACGAAAATAATTTGTGCTGACTTCCAGTTTTTTGCCTATCTAATGCGACATGAGGGAGCAAATATGGGTATTCGAGAGCAGGTCGCGTGTCACTCCGCCCAGAACCCACTCACGCAGTTGGCTATGCCCATAAGCGCCGGCAACGATCAAATCGACGTCACGTGATTCGGCAAACCTGAGTAGATCACTTCTGTGGTCGCCATTCGTGGCGATCGCGT
>JAYTZV010000323.1:0-3345 GCA_043741695.1 Burkholderiales bacterium | reverse complement strand
CGACAACAATCCGGTCGATATGCCGATGGATGTCTTGCTCGGCAAGCCACCGAAAATGCATCGCGATGTGTCGCATCTGACACGGACCTATCCGGCTATCGACTTGACCGGCATCGATCTGGTCGACGCGAGCCAGCGTGTGTTGCGCTTGCCGACCGTTGGCGATAAATCTTTTTTGATCACGATTGGTGACCGCACTGTTGGCGCGACCACGGTACGCGATCAGATGGTCGGGCCGTGGCAAATTCCGGTTGCCGATTGTGCAGTCACCGCAATGAGTTTTGAAAGTAATCTCGGTGAAGCGATGGCGATGGGTGAGCGTACGCCGCTGGCGGTGATTGATGCTGCAGCGTCAGGCCGGATGGCAGTCGGTGAAGCGATTACGAACATTGCAGCGGCGTCGATTACTGCGCTGTCGGATGTCAAACTGTCGGCCAACTGGATGGCTGCATGCGGCCAGCCGGGTCAAGACGCAGCCTTGTTCGATACGGTGAAAGCAGTCGGCATGGAGCTCTGTCCCGCACTCGGTATCAGTATTCCAGTTGGCAAGGATTCGCTATCGATGCGCACCACCTGGAAGGACGAGGCGGGTGAAAAATCGGTCACGTCGCCAATCTCGTTGATCGTGTCTGCCTTCGCGCCGGTCAACGATATTCGCCGCTCGCTGACACCACAATTGCGCACCGATGTCGGCGATACGTCGTTGATTCTGATTGATCTCGGCCGTGGCAAAAATCGCGTCGGTGCATCGGCGTTGGCACAGGTGTTCCAACAGATCGGCGACAGTGTGCCAAACGTGGATAGTGCTGATGATCTTAAGGCGTTCTTCGCTGCGATTCAGCAGTTGAATACCGAAGGGCGCTTGCTGGCGTATCACGATCGCTCGGATGGCGGATTATTCGCGGCGCTGTGCGAAATGACCTTTGCCGGTCGTGCTGGCGTTTCGGTCAATCTCGATATTCTCACAATGGAAAGCGAACACGCAGCGGATTGGGGCGATTCAAAAAACTGGACCACGCAGGTTGGTGAGCGTCGCAACGAACAAACCTTGCGAGCGCTGTTCAACGAAGAATTGGGTGCCGTAATTCAGGTACGCGCTGCAGAAAAATCTGACGTGATGAATGTGCTGCGCAGCTTCAACCTCGGCGCAGCCAGCCACATCATCGGCAAACTCAACGATCGCGACATGATCGAATTTACGCGCGACGCAAAAGTCATCTATGCACAATCGCGCATCGATCTGCATCACTTCTGGAGTGAAACCAGCTGGCGCATTGCGCGGCTGCGCGACAACCCGGATTGTGCGGATGAAGAATACAGCCGTATTCTCGATAAACTCGATCCGGGTATTACGCCGCTACTGACCTTCGATCCGCAAGACGATATCGCCGCACCTTTTATTGCCACCGGAGTTCGTCCGCGCATCGCGATTCTGCGTGAGCAGGGTGTCAATTCGCACATCGAAACTGCGTATGTGATGCACAATGCGGGCTTCGCCGCAATCGACGTGCACATGAGTGATCTGATTGCAGGTCGGGCACGGCTGGCTGATTTCAAGGGCGTGATCGCGGTTGGCGGATTTTCATATGGTGACGTCCTCGGCGCAGGTGAGGGCTGGGCGAAAACGATTCTATTCAATCCGGCATTGGCTGAACAATTCGCCGAATTTTTCCAGCGTACCGACACCTTCGGTCTGGGCATCTGCAACGGTTGCCAGATGATGAGTAACCTGAAATCGATCATTCCCGGTGCACAGTCTTGGCCGAAATTCACGCGTAATAAATCGGAGCAATTCGAAGCGCGTTTCGGCATGGTCGAGATACCTGATTCACCATCGATCTTTTTTGCCGACATGGCCGGCACACGTGCACCGATTGCGATTGCGCACGGCGAGGGCTGTGCGGATTTTTCACTGACCGGGGATATTGATACGGCGCTGGTGGCAATGCGCTATGTCGACAATAAAGGCGAGGTTACCGAAAGCTATCCGTACAACCCGAACGGATCACCGAACGGCATCAGTGCTGTCACCACCGCTGATGGCCGCTTCACGGTGCTGATGCCGCATGCAGAACGCGTCTTCCGCACCGTGCTTCATTCGTGGGCACCCGAGCAGTGGGGTGAAGATGCGCCGTGGATGCGGATGTTCCGTAACGCGCGCAAGTGGGTCGGATGAAAACACCCAAACGGATTCAACCGCTGGTCGAAGAAGGTCTGGTCGACGAGGTGATGCGCCAGCTGATGAGCGGCAAGGAAGCTATCGTGTATGTGGTGCGCTGTGGTGACGATATCCGCTGCGCGAAGGTGTACAAGGAAGCGACGCAGCGCAGTTTTCATCAGGCTGTGGCGTATCAGGAAGGCCGCCGCGTAAAAAACAGTCGGCAGGCGCGTGCTATGGAAAAAGGCACGCGTTACGGCCGCAAGATGGCCGAAGAAGTCTGGCAGAACGCTGAAGTCGATGCGCTGTATCGACTTGCCGCGGCAGGTATACGTGTGCCGACTCCGTACATCTGTTTTGAGGGCGTGCTGTTGATGGAGTTGATCACCGCTGCTGATGGCAATGCGGCGCCACGTTTGAATGATGTCGAACTCACGCATGAACGTGCACTGGCGTTTCACGCGATGTTGTTGCAGCAGGTCGTCAAGATGCTGTGCGCTGGTGTGATTCACGGTGATCTGTCTGAGTACAATATTTTGGTTGATGCGGATGGCCCGGTCATCATCGATTTACCGCAGGCGCTGGATGCATCGGCCAGCAGTGTTGCGGCTAGCATGCTGGAGCGTGACGTCGATAATCTTAAAAACTTTTTTGCGGTGGTCGCACCCGAATTACTGAACACGCACTACGGCAAGGAAATCTGGGCGTTGTATCAGGCGGGTGTGCTGATGCCGGACACTTCATTGACCGGCAAATTTGCGGTGTCGACTGTGCCGGTGAATGTGGGGGCGGTGATTCACGAAATTGGGCTGGCGCGGGAGGAAGAGGAAGAGCGGCAGCGGATCAGGGCGGAAGCGCAGGGTTGAAACTTTGCGTGCCTTGGGGATGGTTTGCGTGAGGCGTGGTTATTGTGCAGTCAGTGTGTAGCCGGTGTGCAGCCGGTGTGCATTCGGTGTGCATTCGGATTGAGACGTAACGTTAGGTACGCATTTTTTACGCTTCGGCCCGACGAATGAGTTTCTAATGACCAAATACTTTTCGAAATACTTCCGCAACGTTTGACAGGAAGACCCTTACTTCTTATAATATCGGTCTTTCGGGTCGTTAGCTCAGCTGGTAGAGCAGCGGACTTTTAATCCGTTGGTCGCAGGTTCGAATCCCGCACGGCCTACCAGAAAATTCAAGGG
>JAYTZV010000322.1:0-3358 GCA_043741695.1 Burkholderiales bacterium | reverse complement strand
ATTTCGCCTTTGACGTCTGCCGTAATTTTTTTCGACAGATTTCCGTTGGCAACTGCGGTCGTCACTTCCGCAATATTACGCACCTGCCCAGTCAGATTCGACGCCATGAAATTGACGTTATCGGTCAAGTCTTTCCAGGTACCGCCAACACCTTTCACCTGCGCCTGCCCACCAAGCTTGCCTTCGGTACCAACCTCACGTGCAACCCGCGTGACCTCGGATGCAAACGAGCTCAACTGATCCACCATCACGTTGATCGTGTCTTTCAATTCCAGAATTTCGCCCTTGGCATCGGCGGTAATTTTTTTCGATAGATTACCGTTGGCGACCGCGGTCGTTACTTCGGCAATATTGCGCACCTGCCCGGTCAAATTACCGGCCATCGAATTGACTGAATCGGTCAGATCTTTCCAGGTGCCGCCAACGCCTTTAACCTGCGCTTGCCCGCCGAGCTTGCCTTCGGTACCGACCTCACGCGCGACCCGGGTGACTTCGGATGCGAACGAGCTCAACTGATCGACCATCACGTTGATGGTGTCCTTTAACTGGAGAATTTCGCCACGCGCATCGGCCGCAATTTTTTTCGACAGATCACCGTTTGCAACAGCGGTTGTCACCTCCGCAATATTGCGCACCTGTCCGGTCAGATTCGACGCCATGAAATTCACGTTATCGGTCAGATCTTTCCACGTGCCACCCACACCCGGCACATACGCCTGACCACCGAGCTTGCCTTCGGTACCGACTTCGCGTGCCACCCGGGTGACTTCGGAGGCGAATGAACGCAGTTGATCGACCATCGTGTTGATGGTGTCTTTCAATTGCAGAATTTCGCCACGCACGTCGACCGTAATTTTTTTCGACAGATCACCGTTGGCCACTGCCGTAGTCACGTCGGCGATATTGCGCACCTGTGATGTCAGGTTACCGGCCATCGAGTTGACCGAGTCGGTCAGATCCTTCCAGGTACCGGCAACGCCCGGTACATTGGCCTGCCCGCCGAGCTTGCCTTCGGTACCGACTTCGCGGGCAACGCGCGTGACTTCAGAAGCAAATGAACTCAGCTGATCGACCATCGTGTTGGCGGTGGTCGCAGCGCGTAAAAATTGTCCTTTAAGCGGGCGCCCATCAACTTCTAATGCCATCGCTTGCGAAAGGTCTCCCTTTGCTACTGCACCGATCACGCGCGCCATCTCGGTGGTGGGCCGCACCAGATCATCGATCAGGGTATTGACCGAATTGACAATGGTTGACCACCCTCCGCTGCCGGACGAGGCCGGCGTGCGCTGCAGCAGACGTCCGTCGCGCCCGACCATGCGGCTGACATCGACGATGCCGTGCACCATGTGGTCGCTGTTCTCGATGATCTCATTGAGCGTATCGGCTACCTTACCAGGCAAGCCGGTCAAGTCGGACGGCATCCGTACGGAAAAATCGCCCTTTTTGAGCGCTGTCAGTGCAGCCAGCAACAACTTTAGATCCAGGGTGTCGATCGATTCAATTTCTGAGCGCATTAGGTGGTATTCCAAAGTAGGGGTAGCGGAAAACTCGCGTTAATCAGTGTTATTAACCAGTGTTAATAACCAGTGACGGTCAGTGATAACGAGTTCATGAGCGGACCAGTCTTCTCGCCTGATCGGGTCACACCTGTCCACCAGACTATTTACAAACGCAAATAAATGTATGGCAATTTCGCTCTATTGTCAGCAAAATCGTGGGGCAAATTTTGATCGACACCAATTAATCAATGGCAATAAGCAACCAATCCGAGGCGGTTGCCAGTTACTGCGACCAGCACGCGGTTTTTGTGCCCCCTTCCCTCCCTTATGCCTAAATTACTTATCGTTAATGATGATCCAGCCAGTCTTTTTGCGCTGTCGAGCTCGCTGTCATCGTGGGCAGAACAAGCGCAGTGCGAGATCATCGAAGCACGCAGTGGCCCCGACGCATTGCGCTGCGTGCTGCTGCACGAATTTGCGGTAATCCTGCTGGATGTGAACATGCCTGGCATGGATGGCTATGAAACCGCCGAAGCCATTCACGGCCGCAGTCTGTCGGCATCGGTACCAATCATTTTCGTTACTGCATTCCATGCCGATGAATTAAATCGCTTGCAAGGCTATGCACGTGGCGCTGTCGATTACTTGTTCACGCCAATCATCCCGCAAATTCTGCAGGCAAAAGTGGCCGTCTTCGTAGCGCTGGCACGACAAAACAACGAACTAAAAAAGCAGGCTGCGGAACTGCATCTGCGCGCTGCTGAACAGGCAGCGACCAATCGTCAGCTCAGCATTGAAATCGAAGAGCGCCAACTCGCCGTGCGCCGCAACGAAGCCAATGATGAATTTCTGGCGATGCTCGGCCATGAATTACGTAATCCGTTGAGTGCGATCTGCAATGCGATTGCAGTGCTGAATTTTCCATCGGTCTCCGAGTCGGGCGCCGAGCGCGCCAAAAAAATTCTGAAGCGGCAAAGCCGGCATCTGACCCGCATCGTCGATGACCTTCTCGATCTGAGCCGTCTGCGATCCGGCAAGGTGATGTTGAATTGCCAGGAACTGGCCTTGCACTATCTGGTCGAGCAAATTCTAGAAACGCTGACCGACAGCGGCAGAATCGATGGCTTTACCTTGACGCTCGATATCGCTCCGGCGTGGATCTCGGCGGACCCGACCCGTATCGAGCAGATCGTCACCAATCTGCTCGACAACGCCATCAAATACACACCCGTAGGTGGCACAATTTTTGTCGATATCCATCGTCATGGACACCATGTCAAGCTGCTTGTACGCGATACCGGCATAGGTATCGGCAGCGATTTGCTGCCGCATATTTTTGACGTATTTGTGCAGGGTGACCGCTCGCTGGATCGCGCGCAAGGAGGCTTGGGGATCGGCCTGTCGCTGGTCAAGAAGCTGGTTGAGCTGCACGACGGCACGGTTAGCGTCAGCAGTGAAGGTACTGGTTGCGGCAGCACGTTCACCATCGTCATACCGGCGATTGAGGCGCCGCAAAGCGGGGTAATCTGATCGCTGCAAGCGGACCTGTGCGTTAAGCGGCCTGTGTACGCAACGGGTATGGCGGGTGGTCGCGTCGAAATTCGCACCATTGGCGCGACATTTTCCTGATACGCTTTATGCATGCATGCATTCCAACAACAACCGTCTGAGCGTCACCCTTCCGAGGATTCAGCGGCGCTGCCCGCAGCCCGACCAACGTCGCTGTCCGATCTGTTTTTCTCATTTACGCTATTGGCGCTGCAAGGTTTTGGTGGCGTGCTTGCCGTCGTTCAACGCGAACTGGTTGAACGTAAAAAATGGATGACGCAAGAAACCTTTACCGAAGAATGGGCGGTCGC
>JAYTZV010000321.1:0-1030 GCA_043741695.1 Burkholderiales bacterium | reverse complement strand
TATCCACAAGCGTGATCTGGTCACCGATACACCGTTTAATACCTACACGCGCGCCGGCTTGCCGCCGTCGCCGATTGCATTGCCAGGTAAAGCCGCGCTGGCTGCTGCATTGAATCCGGAAAAAACCGATGCACTGTATTTTGTTGCACGCGGCGACGGCAGCAGCGTTTTTTCAAGCAGTCTCGACGCGCATAATCGGGCAGTTAACCAGTACCAGCGAGCGAGCACACGATGACCGCACAATTCATTACCTTTGAGGGCATCGATGGTGCCGGCAAGTCGACCCATATCGACTTCGTCGCCGATCTGCTGGCGCAACGCGGTGTTACGGTAGTGCGTACGCGTGAGCCAGGCGGCACTGCATTGGGCGAACAATTGCGTACGCTACTGCTGCACCAGACCATGCATCTTGATACCGAGGCACTGCTGATGTTTGCCAGTCGCCGTGAGCATTTGGAACAGGTGATTGAGCCAGCACTCGCGCGTGGTAATTGGGTCATCTCTGATCGCTTTACCGATGCCAGCTTTGCGTATCAGGGTGGGGGGCGGCAGATGCCGATCGATCGGCTGGCGCAACTGGAAGCATGGGTGCATCCGCATCTGCAACCGGATTTGACGCTGCTATTCGATGTGCCGCTAGAGGTGGCGCGCAGCCGTCTGCAGGCCAGCCGTGATCTGGATAAATTCGAGCAGGAACAGAGCGAGTTTTTTGCGCGAGTGCGTGCTGAATATTTACGTCGCGCAGCGCAGTTTCCTGCGCGGTTTCGCATCATCGACTCGACCTTGCCGATCGATCAGGTGCAGCAGAAGCTGTGCAAGATAATTTCTGAATTGACGCACTGATGGCACCGTCCCTTTATCCGTGGCAAAGCGACGCGTGGCTGCAATTGCAGTCATTGCGTGTACGTCTGCCACATGCAATTTTGTTTCATGGTCAGGCCGGTATCGGCAAAGCAGCTTTTGCTGAAGCGTTCGCGCAATCATTGCTGTGCGAGGCGCGCCGGCAGGATGGCCATGCATGCGGGAGCTG
>JAYTZV010000320.1:0-9421 GCA_043741695.1 Burkholderiales bacterium | reverse complement strand
GCCTCAATCAGGTTGGCTACCTCACCTCAGATACGCTGTGGTCGTTGCGCGTCTTACCGCGTCGGCTGGTCGTGCTCGGTGGTGGTCCGATCGGGTGCGAACTGGCGCAGGCGTTTTCCCGACTTGGCGCACAAGTCACGCAAGTCGAGATGGCCGAGCGCATCATGCTGCGTGAAGATGCAGAAGTCTCTGCGATGGTCGCTGCACGTTTTCGTGCAGAAGGTATCACGCTATTGACGGGCCACAAGGCCAAACAGTTTTTGCTGGAAGACGGCCGTAAAATTCTGATTGCCGAACATGGCGGCAACGATGTGCGCATTGAATTCGACGAAGTCATTTGTGCGGTCGGTCGTGCGGCCAATCTGACCGGATATGGTCTGGAAGAGCTCGGTATTGGTATCAGCAAAACCCGCACGGTAGAGACCAACGATTATCTGCAAACACTGTATCCGAACATCTTTGCAGCGGGCGATGTCGCTGGCCCATTTCAATTCACGCACACCGCCGCGCATCAAGCCTGGTACGCCGCAGTCAATGGCTTGTTCGGCCGCTTCAAAAAATTCAAGGTCGACTACTCGGTGATTCCGTGGGCAACGTTTACCGAACCCGAAGTCGCGCGCGTGGGATTGAACGAGCAGGAAGCCAAGGCGGCCAACACCGCTGTTGAGGTCACGCTGTATCCGCTCGATGATCTCGACCGCGCGATTGCTGACGAAGAGGCGCACGGTTTCGTCAAGGTGCTGACTGTACCCGGTAAAGATAAAATTTTAGGTGTGACTATCGTTGGTGAACACGCTGGAGATTTGATCGCCGAATATGTGATGGCGATGAAGCATGGTCTGGGCATGAACAAGATTCTTGGCACCATCCATATTTATCCGACACTGGCCGAAGCCAATAAATATGCTGCCGGTGTCTGGAAAAAAGCGCATGCGCCGATCAAGCTGCTTGAATGGGTGCGGCGTTATCACGGCTGGATGCGTGGCTGATCACACGATATGGAAGCACGACTGTCGATCATCATTCCCACGCTGAACGAAGAGGCCGAGATTGAAATGCGTCTTGCCGCACTCGCTCCGCTGCGCCGCGAGGGTGTGCAACTCATCGTCGCCGATGGTGGCAGCAGCGATGCTACAGTTGCGCGTGCTGCGCAGTGGGTCGATTTGATCATCGACGCGCCACGTGGTCGTGCCGCGCAAATGAATGCCGGTGCGCTGCACGCGACTTCAACAAATATATTGTTCCTGCATGCCGATACCGTATTGCCTGATAACGCAATTGCCCTGATCGACAACGGGTTGCAGGCACATGCGTGGGGCCGTTTCGATATCACATTGACCGGCACGCACCCGATGCTGCGCGTGATTGCCACGATGATGAATTGGCGTTCGCGCGTCAGCGGCATCGCCACTGGCGATCAGGCGATCTTCGTGCGGCGCAACGTATTCGACCAACTGGGCGGCTTTGCACCGATCGCCTTGATGGAAGATATCGAACTGTGCAGTCGCCTGAAAAAAATTTCAGCACCGGCGTGTTTAAAGCAGCGCGTGATCAGCTCTGGTCGTCGCTGGCAACGGCACGGCGTATGGCGCACGATCTGGCTGATGTGGCGCTTGCGGCTCGCGTATTTTTTCGGTGCTGATCCGCGTGCGCTCGCGCTGCGGTACGGCTATACGCCACCAACCTGATGGCGGGCTTGCATATCGCCGTCTTTGCGAAGGCACCTGTTGCTGGTCAGGTCAAGACACGCCTGATACCGCTGCTCGGTGCTGAGGGCGCGGCGGTGGCGTATCGGCAGATGTTGTTGCACGCGTTGCAGATTGCCAGCGATGCAGTAGCGGGGCAGATTTCGTTGTGGACTAGCGGTTCGCCTGATCATCCTTTTTTGATCGATTGCGAAAAGCGTTTTGCGGGACGGATGTACCAACAAAGTGAGGGTGATCTCGGCGTTCGGATGGCGACGTGTTTGCGTGAGTTAATGCATCAGCATGAGCGCGTGCTGCTGATCGGCAGTGATTGTCCGGTACTGTCGATAGCGGATTTGCAACTGGCTGATGCGGCACTGCGCGACGGTGCGCAAATGGTATTCACACCTGCTGAAGATGGTGGGTATGTGCTGGTCGGAATGCGCCGATTAAGCGATGAGCATGCTGCGATTCAATCATCCGATACAGGCTTTTGTGCGTTTGGCGATATCGCATGGAGTACTGCCAACGTGATGACGCAGACGCGTGAGCGATTGGCCGCGCAAGGCTGGTGGGTGGGGTGCGAATGGCGGGAGATGCCGATGCGTTGGGATGTTGATGTGGCGCAGGATTACGTGCGGGCAGTTCGGGATGGGGTGTTGCAGATTAAGGATGCACCGGCACAGTAATACTGGATCACGTTCAAAGTACGTGCATTGTTTTATCAGTGATGATCTGTACGGCGACTGGGGCGGATTGCCAACCGGGTTGATGCCGAGTCGACGATGTTGCTTAGGTCGGTACCCAGAGTCTTAACAAAAGCGCGGTAGCCGATCGTGAGCATATTGACGGTTTAGCCCAATTTCCAATATTGAAATTTTTGTGCGTAAATCACCTGATCTAGAGCCATCTCTATCGCTAAATCATTTTTGAGGAAAATGACTTCGTGTTCCGGCGTTTTTTTCTTCAACGAGAATGTCAACCGTTATCTCAAGTGCAATCCCATATTCATGCGCAACCAAAAATTTTTTATCTCGTAGATCTGTGACGTCGAAAATATGTTTTCAAGCATGCATAGTAGTCGGGAAAACAGACTGTCTATTTGATTAAAATTGGTCATGGAAATTATTTTGGATTTCCGGTCAGGTTGATGGCAAATCCAGTGAGGATTTGCTCATTCGAATCAATCACCACCCACCATTTCACGCGAACAAATCGCAGCTCGTGGCAGCTGGATCTGATCACGTTCATTTTGACGTTCTGTTCAAGGTCCGCAGTGAATTTACCCGCTCTTTAAGTAAGCGCGGACGCTCCGTCGCCACGCGACTTCAGCCGGCTGCACTCACTTCGCTCGCGTTGGGGGCGACTTGCCCATCGCCTGTTCTGTCAGACTGTGCTACATCTTTCGCGTTATCGCACGTGGATTTTTGCTGTTTCAAAAACCGCTCCAACTCGATTGCCACCCCATCAAAATCTGCTATCAGCTTGACCCCACGCGGACATGCCTTGATATCAGCAACTCCGCCACCTCCCGCCCAGAGTGCGGTTTGTTGCGGTAACGCTGCCCGAATTTCTTTCAGCAGCGGGACCACTTTGCGATTGGGATAGCAGCTGCTGATAGATAAGCAAAGGATATCGATGCGAAAGTGGTGCGCGGCAAGCGCAATATCCTGTGGCGGCGTCTGCGCGCCGAGCGACATGCAGTAGGCACCCCTGAGCGCGAGAAATATCTGCACCATCAGAATGCCGAGTGTGTGTAGTTCACCGACTGGCGTGGTGACCAACACCCGCGGTGCGCCGTCGGGCTTGTTGATCGTTGCCAATACGGCGCGTAACAAGTTTTGCATGATTTCTGAGTAGATATGCTCACAGACCAGCGCGATCTCACCGCGTTGCCACGCCAGGCCGACAATTTGATTCATCGCAGGCAAGGTCTCGACGATAAATGCATCCACACCGGTACGCAACATCTCTGCGTGCAAATGCTGCCGCAGTTGCTCCGGCTCGTGCAGCTGCAGCCATCCGACTAGTTGATCATAAGTTATGTGCGGGGATGGGCTTCGCAAGATATGTTTGTCTGCGAGCAAATTTTGCAGCGCATCGGTGTCGAGTGGCACCACGCTGCCGGGACGCATACCGTTTTTGATTAACTGGCTGATCAACAGTAACCGCGTGATCTGCGCCTCGGTGTAGACGCGATTGCCGTTGTCATCGCGATCGGGCGTCGGAAAGCCATAGCGTTTTTCCCATTTCCGCAGCACCTCTTTCGCGATGCCGGTTTCCGAAGAAACACCGGCAATTGGCATTGAACTCATCATATTGATTTTGTCCTAGACAAAACGCATATATTCATTGACACGAAAATGTTATCAGTAATAGTCTAGAACTTCGACCAGCAAATGCCCAGACTGCGACAGAGCCACGATAACGCGGCGCTCCGACTGATGCAATGTCAATTCAACGAAAACGGGTGGTGCATGATGCAGCTTCGTCTTTTACAGTGCTGCACACACATGCATATCCAGAGGCATGCTCCCACCTCGGTCAATTTCTTTATCTTGCAAGGTACTTGACCAATGCCGATTTTATGGTGCCAAGGGCTCTCCATATCACTTCCAAATTTGCCTCCCCTTGTATGCCAGGGCAGGCGAAGCCGTGGTGCTACCGTTTCTCTTATATTGAAATCGATTGTCTGGATAAATTAGTCAGCTGTGGTTGTTGAGGTCAAAACGAAGGCAAAACGAAGGTCAAAACGAAGGTCAAAATGAAGGTCAAAACGAAGCTTAGAACGGAGACAAAATGAAATCAGAAATCATAGTTAATTTTGCAGGCGCATCGGCTCAGCTGGAAGAATTGCGCAAATTATTGAGTCAGCTGCGTGCGCTGACCATGATGGTCTCGGGTGATGGTACCGAGAATTTCTGCACGCACAATGATGAAATAAAAAGTGCGTACATCTGGGCTATGAGTGATGTGGTTGACCGCGCGCTGGCCTTGACGGAAAGAGCCTCACCTTCGGCGTGAAGGCGGTGTCACCGGTTGAACGGGGCTGGCTGTCCAAGCTCACAGAATCGGCGGTATTGTGTGGCTGCACACGTCAGCACCGACCGCGTGTAGTGGCTGCACAGAGCGGCTGCACGTGAGAGCCGCTGTGTCCATTCCGGGCGATTGGCTGCGGTCACGCAAACTTATACTTATCTGAAATGTTTGTTCGTCCTTGGCAACCTTCGCTGACGAGGATCTCGTTCTTAATGCGCACTCTTTCCGCGTGACGATTGCGCCCCATTATCGATTTGCGCTAAGGCTAGTAGTCTGGGATACAATAAATTGCGCCGATCAGCGTTGCTGACGCGCCGATAAAAAATACATCCTGGAGGAAGAAATGAAACATCATATTGCACCGGTGACGGCGCTTTTGCTTGCCGCGTTTGCGGTACCCGCATTCGCGCAGACTGCTGCACCAGCTGCACCCGCCGCATCAGCCGCACCCGCCGCACCAGCCGCAGCACCAACCTGGGCCCAAGGCATGGCCGCGGATCAGGCAAAATCGACATTGCATCCCATCGCGCCAATTATGACCGGGCGCACCGCCGCTGAACTGCCGATCGACAAACTGAAAGTGCCTGCCGGCTTCAAGGTCGAAGTATGGGCCGAGGGGATCCCCGAAGCGCGTTCACTGGCATTGGGCAGCAAGGGCACTGTGTTTGTCAGTAACCGCCTGCAAAGCAGCGTGTATGCCGTGATTGACCACAATGGCAAGCGCGAAGTCAAAAAAATTCTGAAGGGAATGAATTCGCCGAACGGTCTCGCTTTTGCCGACGGTACCTTGTACGTGGCCGAGCGCGAGCGTATTCTGGCGTACTCCAATATTGAAGATCATCTGGATGCGCCACTTGAGCCGCGTGTGGTGATCGACGGCTTGCCAAAACAAGCGGGGCATTTCTGGAAGACGCTGACGGCCGGACCGGACGGCAAGCTGTATTTCAACATTGGCTCACCACAAAACATCACCATGCCGGAGTATCTGCAGGCGGCGATTTTGCGGGTTGATCCAAAAACCGGCGTGATGGAAGATGTCGCGCACGGCATTCGTAACAGCGTCGGCATGGCCTTCAATCCGCAGACAAAAAACCTGTGGTTCACCTCCAATGCACGCGACTGGATGGGTAACGAAGGTCCGGAAGACGTGCTGGAAACCGTCACTAAAAAAGGCGAGCACTTTGGTTTTCCGTACTGCCATCAAGGCAACATGCTTGATCCGGTGTACGGAAAAAATCGCTCCTGCGCTGAATTCACGCCACCGGCAATGTTGCTCGGTGCGCACGTAGCACCCCTTGGCATGCGCTTTTATACCGGAAAAAGTTTTCCGAAAGAATATAACAACAACATGTTCATAGCGTATCACGGCTCATGGAATCGTGATGTCAAACAGGGCTACAGCGTGGTGCGCGTATCGACTGATGCAAACGGCAAGCTGAAAAAAGAAAACTTCCTCGAAGGCTTTTTGACCGATGCACGTGCCGATCCACCAATGTGGGGTCGTCCAGTCGACGTGCTGGTGATGCCGGATGGTGCGATGCTGGTGTCGGATGACTATAACGGTGTGGTATATCGCATCAGTTATGTCGGCAAAACCTGATTACAAGGATCGACATGCGTTCTGATGCAATGTGTTTTACGATGAAGCCCGACAGGGATATTGATTCAGCCAGTCGGGCTTTCATCGGTTCGTCAGCGCGGCGCACATTGCGCGCCGTGCTGATGAGTTCGGTCATGCTGTCGTGCGTTGGTGCTGCCGTCGCACAGGATGCGGCGATGCCGCCGAAAGCGCAAGTGTGCATCAGCTGTCACGGTGCCGGCGGTAATTCGACAATCGCCACCATCCCGAATCTGGCGTCGCAACCGAAGCAGTTTCTGGTGGCGGCGCTGTACATGTTCCGTGAAGGCAATCGCAAGAACGAGCAGATGTCGCCGTTTGCCGCCAGCCTGACGAATGCCGACATGAACGAATTGGCGGCGTATTTTTCAGCGCAGAAGCTCGATGCGCCAAAAGCCAAACTGACCGCTGTGCAAACAGCAACAGGCGTTGCGCTGACGCAGCAAAATAATTGCGTGGCGTGTCATGCCGCCACGCTCGGCGGGCAGCAGCATATTCCCCGTCTGGCAGGGCAGCAATACACTTACGTGAAAGCGCAGTTGACCGGCTTTCATGCCAGTACACGTTACGATCCGGATGGGGCAATGACATCGGCAGCGCAAGCGTTGTCGGAGCAGGATATCGAAGCGCTGTCGGTGTATGTGGCCGGGCTGAGCGCGGCACCAATCACGATCGCGAAATAAATTCGCGGTTGTTTGAAGCAGTAACTGCAGGACGTCGAAAGGCGTCCTGTTTTTTTATGTCAAGACGCTGAATTTCAGCTGTTGATCAGCTATGCATCAGCCATACATCGGCGATACATTAACTGCCTGCCACCCGACCGCAAAGGTCGCATCGGAACCGCGACTGGTTAGCCTCAACGACCAACGTGGCTTTGCACTCGCGCAATTTCTGCCATCACTTCTGCCGGACTGGTCTCCATCAAAAAGTCGAGTAGCGCTGGGTCATCGTCGGTACCAATATCGAGTTTTTTCTGAATTGAATGCAGCATCGTCAGCGCGTAGGTCATCTTTGCTTCGTTCAGTAGACCGATATGCACGTCGAGGTCGGCGCGGCGATCGGCTTCGGCACTCAAGCGGTTCTGACTGATCAGCACGAAGGTCGACAAAAAAATCGCTTCGAGTGAGACGATCATCGTCAAAAAGCCATACGGGTACGGATCGAATATCTCAACGCCTGCATGACCGGTATTGAGCACGATCCACGCGGCAAACCAGATCGCATGAAAATAGACGAATGACATGCGGCCGGAGATAAAGGTAATGCCGTCGGCCATGCGATCTTGCAGCGTGCGCTCGCGCAGGCGCTGCGCGCGCAGTCGCAGCATCGAGCGAATATTATTTTCTACAACGTCCGACAAAATCGGATTGCCGTCGAGGTCTTCGTAAGGGTCTTTGTCGGGATGAGCGGCAGATGTTTTCGTCATGCGGGTAAATTTATTCATCTTCATCGTAGTGCCTCAGACTTTTTGGCCGTCGGCAACGCGATGATCGAGCGTCGTGATGATCTCGCCAACGTCGGCAGCGCTGTTGCTGATCAAGACTGCCCATTCGATCGCCTCGTCGCGTCGCGCTTTTGAGAAAAATCGCAACAGGTAATCGCCATTCTCCACGCCTGACATGCCGCCGGGCCCGGTCTTGCCGAGTCGCCGCACGTACCATACCGCGTAGCCATTGACCTCTTCGCAGCAATACACTTCTACCGAATGGGCTGCCATGAGCGGACGTTCATCGGGATCGGTATGCCAAACGGTTTTGCGCCACAGATGGTTCTTTTTTGATTCGGCAATAGGGGCGATGTAATCCATCGAAGGCTCCGTTGATGTCGGTGGTACGTATCGCATCTGCAAAAGTGCGCTGAAGACGAAAGCTTACCGTGTTGTTGACAGGCTGTGTGTGATAACCAGGTTTCGTTACAGCCTCGCTGTGCTAGGCCGGGATGGTAGTACGAAGCGATACGTCGTATTATTCAAACTAAAGTGATCTCTAATTTGTTATGCGCTTCATGAATACCTGATATCTCTATTAAAAATTGGCGGCAAAGAGCCCGACTTTGTACTATGTGCATGTCTCCTCTATGTCTGCAACCGGATATAGCTTCAGCCCGCTCCCTGAGCGGGCTTTTTTTTTCTGTATTCCCGTCACGACTTCGCGCGATGCCGCGGCGCACCTAGGTCATCATCGCGTCTTGCCACGTTCGTTCAGCGCCGCGCGGACGAGCGACAACGTGTCGTGTTGCAAGGCCGCTTAGGCATGTTGCAACTCAAATTATTTGAAGCCGTCAGGCAGGCGACAGCCAATCTCGACAAACCCCTCGGCAATGACGAAATCGCCGTATTGGCCCGGATCAAGCGCCGTCAGCGCCACGGTCTGTTCAGATAGAACCTGAATAGCGTTCCATTACCTTGCTACCTTCCGTTACGCCTGCAGCATGTTCGCAAGCTTCTGCTGGAATCGAACCATTCGATCGTGCCGTGCAGCTTGGCGTGGTGTGCGGGTGTGCATCGAGGCCCCATTTCTCTACGGCATACGGCAGCTTGTTTGATATCACGCCGGGCGAGCAACATCAGCGCAAGATGCAATCTGTCAATTAATGAAAAAACCACCTCTTTTAAAAGGTATTTTAGCTGCGTTTATCTATACTTCTTATTAACACGATCTATCAGGGAGTCGATATGAATGCGATTCAACGTCCGGTCCATGCGACCACCGAATTACCTGTCGATCGCCACACCTTTGATGCCGTGATGGTGCCCACCTATGCGCCCAGCAGTATCGTGCCAATCCGCGCAGCGGGTCTGGATGTCTGGGACCAGACCGGCAAACAGTATCTCGATTTCACCGCAGGTATTGCGGTTACCAGCCTCGGTCATGCGCATCCTGATGTAGTTGCAGCACTGTGCGATCAAGCCACGCGCTTGTGGCATCTCGGCAATGGCTACACCAACGAACCGGTACTGAAGTTGGCACGTGCATTAATCGCTGCCACCTTCGCCGACCGCGCATTTTTTTGCAACTCCGGTGCCGAAGCCAACGAAGCCGCATTCAAACTGGCGCGCAAATATGCGCATGAAAAATTC
>JAYTZV010000319.1:0-1034 GCA_043741695.1 Burkholderiales bacterium | reverse complement strand
AGGCGGCCGGCGTAGCGATTCGTACCCGAACCGAAATTGCAAGCGTGGCAGCGGACAAGCTGATCTTTTCCGATGGCAGCGAAGCCGCTTTCGATCAGTTGATCTGGACCACCGGCTCGGCACCGCAATCGTGGCCGGCAGCAGCCGGATTGCGTTGCGAGCCAGATGGCTGCGTCAGCGTCAACGCACATTTGCAATCGCTTAGCCATCCGCAGGTGTTTGCTGCCGGTGATGTTGCAACCGATGCTATGCAACCCCGCCCCAAGGCAGGCGTGTACGCGGTGCGGCAAGGACCGGTACTTGCCGAGAATTTGTTGCGTGCAGCAACCGGCCAAGAACTGAGACGGTATCAGGCGCAAGGCGATTATCTCTCGTTGCTGTCGACGGGTGATCGACATGCCGTCGCGTGCTGGTATGGTCTGACTTGGCAAGGCGATTGGGTGTGGCGCTGGAAGAATCGTATCGATCAGCGCTTCATGCAGCGTTTCAGTGCGCCATTTGCCGACTGAGCAAAAAAGTTTTACTGCGAACGGTTAAAATCACGCGTCAACTTTACCGAGGTGCCCATGATCGACCAACCGAAAGCGTCCAACGACGTCATCGATACCAACGACAGCAAAAGCGAAACGACCGCGCTCGAACATTTGTTCAGCAATAATCGTAAATGGGCTGCGGCGATGAGCAGTCGTGATCCGCAGTTTTTTGCCAAGCTCGCTGCGCAGCAAACTCCGGATTACTTGTGGATCGGATGTTCCGACAGTCGCGTGCCCGCCAATGAAATCGTCAATTTGCTGCCGGGTGAGATGTTCGTTCACCGCAACATTGCAAATGTAGTGTGTCATTCGGACTTGAATTGCCTGACGGTGCTGCAATTTGCGATCGATGTACTGCGCGTCAAACATATTATTGTTTCGGGCCACTATGGCTGCTCGGGCGTGCATGCAGCGCTGACAAAAAAGCGCGTTGGCTTGGCGGATAACTGGCTTCGCCATGTGCAAGACGTCCATCAAAAACACGGTAAATATTTTGGCGAT
>JAYTZV010000318.1:0-23607 GCA_043741695.1 Burkholderiales bacterium | reverse complement strand
GCGGCGCCAGCCGGGCGTAAGCCTGCTGCAGCCCTATTTCGAGTTCTTCAAGCTCTTGATTGATGAAAATCCGGATAGCCTGAAAGGTACGGGTGGCCGGGTCCTTGCCTTTTTCGCGGGTTTTGACGGCGCTTGCCACGATCGCGGCAAGCTGTCGTGTGCCTGAAATTGGGGTGACTGACCGGCCAGCAGCAATCGCCTTTGCAATCTGAAAAGCAAACCGTTCTTCCCCATAATTGCGTATCACTTTCTCGATGTTTTCTTCGGTTTCAGTTGCCAGCCATTGCGCGGCCGACTGGCCCCGCGTACTGTCCATGCGCATGTCGAGTGGTCCGTCAGCACGAAAGCTGAAACCCCGCGCCGCATCATCAACTTGCGGCGACGAAATGCCGAGGTCCAGCAAAATACCGTCGACCAGTCGCTCGCCGCGCGCTGCCAAGGTTGCATCTAGCGTCGCAAAACTGTCGTGCACGATCACAAAACGTGCATCAGCAATCTGCGCCGCGGCTGCAACGGCCTGCGGGTCTTTGTCGAACGCAATCAGGCGACCGCGCGCGCCGAGCTGCTGCAAAATTAATCGGCTATGCCCACCACGACCGAAGGTGCCATCAAGGTATATGCCATCGACGCGTGCATCGGCAATATCCAGCGCAGCCACGGCTTCTTCAAGCATCACGGTGCGGTGCTGTAGGGCGGGCACCGTTTCCAGGGTCATCACGGCGCTCAGAACGAAAAGTTATTCAGAACATCGGGCATGCCGCTGGCGATTGCCGTGGACTCGCTATCAGCCAGTTTGGCTGCATCCCAAATTTCAAAGTGGCTTCCCATGCCGAGCAGCATGACGTCACGCGATAATCCGGCAGCCGTACGCAACTCCGGCGCGATCAGAATGCGGCCGGCCGAATCCATCTCGACATCCGATGCGTTACCCAAAAAAATTCGTTGCCAGGCGCGTGCCGACATCGGCCACGCGGCGATTTGTTCGCGATGGGATTCCCAGACCGGGCGGGGGAAAAACAGCAGGCAACCGTGCGGGTGCTTGGTCAACGTCACGCGACCTTCGCATTGCAGCGACAACGCGTCCCGATGCCGTGCCGGAATCGACATCCGTCCTTTTGCATCGAGATTGAGTGCTGAGGCCCCTTGAAACACGGTTAATTCCCTAAATTTTTTATCATTGACGTGCTTGCTGCGGGAGTCAGGATGAAACCAGACTGCTAATTTTTCCCACAAACTTACACTTATTCACACTGCCGCCCACTTTAGAACAGGCTGTATTGCCGGTCAAGTGATAATGAGCAATAAAAATCGGTATTTTTCCAATGAAGTCAAAGACTTAGCGCATTTCGTTCAAGCAATTAGCAATCAGTATTCCTTGTGAAATGAAGGACTTATGAATGACAGTGAAAGTGACGTATGAGCTATACACATGTGTATTGATGGTTGCATTGATCGACAAGACGCAGTGGCGATCACAACGGGTGTCGCTAACTGGTCAATGCAAACGAAAGGACGGGTAAGTCAATTTGACAATAGGCGGGGGTTGCATCAGATGGCGTAGCCCAAAATAAGCGCACTGCGAATTTCAACAAATATCGACAAAGAACACGGTCGCCCTCAAGCGACGATTATTTCTTTAAATGGAATAATGCTTTGTTATTTTTCGGCTTTTTTGTTCATATCGATGCATATAGACTTCAGTCCATCGATGCACACACAAGCAAAAAAGTGGGTGTGAACACCGAGACAACACCCGTAAGCCGCTGATATACAGTAGTTGTGCGATCAGACTGAAAGTCAGGCGGATACCGGGGTTGAATTCACTTATGTCATTATTTTCGGAGAACACCATGAACGCAAAAAAACTCATCGCTGCAGCTTCTTTACTCGTCCTCGGCGGCTCGGCATTTGCCAACGATATTCTTCCATTTTCTGAAGCTGACCATTTTAAGTCGACCAAAACCCGCGCTGAAGTCAAGGCAGAAGTAGTTCAGGCGCTCCGTGCGGGACAAGTGCTGGCACATGGCGATTTGATGCCAACCGAGCAGTTTGCAGCGACGAAACAAAATTCCCTTCAACGCGGTGACGCTCGTACCGAGGCAGCCGAGTCGGCAAGGAATTCGCACGGTACTGCCAATCGCCCGGTCGGTAGCTAATCAACAGCGAACCAGCTTGGCAAAATAAAAAAGCGCCACGGATCGATTATCCGTGGCGCTTTTTATTGGGTAGTTACTCGGTAATCAGCTTAGAAATTTACCGGTACCGAACAAACCGATCAAGCCAATGATAATCAGGTAAATCGCGACAATAAAGTTCAACAGGCGCGGCATCACCAAAATCAGAATACCAGCAATGAGGGAAATCAGTGGTCCGAGCGTGAGGTTGATGTTCATGACAAATCCTTTTGGTTTTTTTAAATCGGGCAAAGCAGTATTGTTGAGCGAACATTATCGCAACCAGGCGCGAGAGACTGTGCGCTAACGTACATAGATGGCGGTGGGGGCATTCATTACTGCATGTCGCAAAAGGATCGAGGTATGTCTGGCGACGAACGATGTGCTGCACGAGAATCGATCAGCCGTTTATCGCTATTGCGCCGCGGCAGCGGTGTCGAAAAAGCCGTATTGGGATATTGAAGGGATGTCGCGAGGGAAAGGATGCATACGCAACCAGCTTGGCGAGAACGCCGTTGCTCGTGGGGTAGACGATCGAAGCCACCGATAGCACGCTCGTATAAAAATACGCGCATAAAAAATGAAGCAAGCCGGTAGGCCGGATTCTGTTACGGCGCCAGGGCGAACCCGTTTGCTATGACAGCCATTCCTCTAGGCCGTGAATTACTCCACGGCTCAAGCTTTCTACCCGCACGCTCCGCGAGTCACATCAACGCGTGCCTATTTGAAATTGCTCCGGGTGGAGGTTACCGCGTTTCACCGTAACTAAATACGCTCGTCTCTGTGGCCCTGTTCCTCGCCTCACGGCGGACGGCCATTAACCGTCACCCTGCTCTATGGAGTCCGGACCTTCCTCCCGTCGGTACTACAACCGAAATTGCAACACCAACCAGCGGCTGTCTTGGCCTGCTTCACGCCGCATTGTAGCGCGCCGCTGGCCAAGTCTGGTAGCGTGTTGGCTTTATCGTCACGAAAGATGAGCATGCCGACAGCGCGCACAGGTGGACAAATTCTGGTGGATTCGCTGCAGATCCAAGGTGCCGATATGGCATTTGGCGTACCGGGCGAAAGTTATCTGGCGGTACTCGATGCGCTGCACGATTCACCAATACGTTTCATCGTCAATCGCCAGGAAGGCGGTGCGGCGTTTATGGCGGAGGCGTATGGCAAGTTGACCGGCAAACCCGGCATCTGCTTTGTTACGCGCGGTCCGGGAGCCACCAATGCCTCGATCGGTATTCACACGGCGCAGCAGGATTCGACGCCGCTAATTGTCTTCATCGGTCAGGTCGGCAATGATTTTGTCGAACGTGAAGCGTTTCAGGAAATCGACTATCGGCGCATGTTCGGTCAGGTGTGCAAATGGGTCGCGCAAATTGATCGCGCCGAACGGATTCCAGAATATGTCGCGCGCGCGTTTCAGGTCGCCACTAGCGGGCGGCCGGGCCCCGTTGTACTGGCACTGCCGGAAGACATGCTGACATCGCTGGCAACGGTCGACGATACCGTACGCCATCAGCCCGTGCAGGCCGCGCCAACGACCGAACAAATAACGCAACTGCGTGCGCGACTCATTGCCGCAGAGCGCCCGCTGCTGCTGCTGGGCGGCAGTGGCTGGGATCATGCATCCTGCAATGCCATCCAACGATTCGTCGAACGCAATCACCTACCGGTGGCGTGCGTTTTTCGGCGTCAGGATTTATTTGATAATGCGCATCCGAATTATATTGGTGATGTCGGCATCGGCATCAATCCGGCGCTGGCAAAACGCATCAAGGATGCTGATCTGATTCTTGCGATCGGTGCGCGGCTTGGTGAAATGACGACCGGCGGTTATCAGCTGCTGCAAGCGCCTCGGCCGCACCAACAGTTGATTCATGTTCACGCCGACGCGCAGGAACTGGGGCGGGTGTATCAGGCTGACTTGATGGTCAATAGTGGCATGTCGGCTGTAGCCGCGGCGCTGGAGGCAATGTTGCCGCTCGACCGAGCCGCGCATCTGCATACCGATCAAGTAGGTCAAGTAGCCCAGGCACGCGCAGCGTACCTCACGTGGCAAGCTGAGCCAGCGTTGTTTGCCGATAAGTCCATCGCCCTCAATCTCTGGTCCGTGATGCAGGCACTGCGCGACGCGCTACCGCGCGAGACGATCCTCACCAATGGCGCCGGTAACTTCGCTTCGTGGGGACATCGATTCTGGCAATACGGACATCGCGATGCCTCTCTGCGCACGCAACTTGCACCGACGTCCGGCGCGATGGGTTACGGCGTGCCGGCCGGCATCGCCGCGGCACTGCTGGGTGCGCAACTAGGTCATGCGCAACCGGTTGTCACGTTATCGGGTGATGGCGACTTCATGATGAACGGACAGGAGCTGGCGACCGCTGTGCAGTACGGTGCGCGGGTGTTGTTCATCGTTTTCAACAACCGGATGTTCGGCACGATCCGGATGCATCAGGAACGCAATTACCCGGCGCGCGTTTCCGGCACCGAGCTGCATAATCCTGATTTTGCGGCACTGGCACGGGCTTACGGTGCATTTGGTGAAAGCGTGGACAAGACCGATGTATTTGCCGCCGTGCTGCAGCGCGCGCTGACGCATTTGCGTGATCAGGCCGGACCGGCACTGATTGAATTACGGTATGACGGCAATGTCATTACGCCTTCGGCGACGCTTGCAGGTATTCGTGAATCTGCCTTCGCGGCTGGTGCTGCTTCGTGAGATGTACATATTCAATCATTGCAGCTGCAGCGTTTTTCGGCGACAGCCTCCACTTACTGAAACGGCGCGCGGCCTAAAGGCAGTTATCGGTCATCCCAACCGTGGCTCGGATTCCGAATTGCTCGATCCGACATTACTGGATTACAAAGTTCGGAAAAATTCGTGAATCGCTGGAACTGTCGCAAGTCACTGCACCACAGAGGCAAGACACCTTTTCTTTTTATTTCAAGTGTCTTACTTTTGAGGAATGTAATGAGCATACGCATCAGCCATGCTGGCCTGACCAGTCGCATTTCGCGCTCTGGAGCGATGAACGGTGACGACCCGGTATCTATCAATGGACGTATCCTGCCGGTGCCACCTGTTACCCCACTTCCTCCGGATGAGACGTATAAAAAAATGCGCTTCGGGCACACCGGGATGGAACCTCGATTGAAAAAGGCTCGACGCGCCATCGCTGCAACGGCCAGTACACGGCCGCCCTCTGATCGGTCTACCGACACTCAAACGCAGGACGATAACTCGTCAGCGCAATTCAATGCAGATCCGAGCGCGTTAGCGTCGGCAGCATTGGCTTCGGATATTATCAAACCGAGTACGGGCAAGCCCGTCCACACGCGCAAAACCGCAATCCAACTGCGCAAGCAAAATGGTCACCCATTGCGCAAGCCAGCAAAAGCACGCGGGAGACCCGGACTCGATCACGACACGCTCCCTAGCAGCGACGGCCTGCTTCATGCGAGCGACATGACGAGCGACAACACGCCAGCGGTCCATGGTCCTCTCGACCCCCCGCTACCGGTAACGAAGACCGACTCAACCTTTCCTCATCTGTTGCCGCAACCAGCCGAAGCAGGGAACCGCCAGCGAGTCGTAAAGCTTTTTCAAAACTGAGCACCATGAACCTACCGCTTAGCGCGCTTGCAAAAGCGAACGCACGTTTGATGCGTCATACTGACAACTAATTACAAATAAAATAACAATTAGTAGTTATTAACATGATAAGTTTTGCACTCGCTAATTCTGACGAGTGCAATGCGTCACGGCCGCCCGACAAATGGTTTCGATATCGAAATCATCTTGATCGGTCAACCGGACGCCCGATCTTCCTCTCCCCTTCTCATGGTTCGATATCTCTCCACTTTCACATCCAGCGCGGTCCTCTTAGGCGCGTTGGCTGCCAATTCTGTTTCAGCTTTCGGCGCGCCAACCGCAGAAACCTTACGCGGTAACGCAGTCACCTTCCAGCAAGAAGGAAAATGGCTTGCCGCCGCGCACGTATGGCAACAAATTGAAGAAGGGTATCCGAGCGTCACCGATGCCTTCAAGCAGCGAGTACTTGCACTAAGCAAAGCCGGCGCCCCGTATCTTGCCGAACAACTGGCGGCAGAAAAGCCGGATCAATTCACTGCCGATGAACGTTTCGAGCTCGCCCATGCTGCCGCCGCAATGACGCTCAATTTCGGTCATGCCCGCATCGGCTGGGTAGCCGGCCCGCAACGGTTCCAGACCATTGACGAGGCACTCGATACGGAACGGCAGATTGGGCAGCAATTCGGTGAACGCGACCCCACCCGCTTTGACCGCCTGCTCGGATTGCGCGAGCGCGAGCGCATGACCGAGGTGGTGGCCATGTTCGAGGAATTATCGAAATCAAACATCGTGATTCCACCGTATGTACGCATCGCAGCCGGCGACGCCTATCTCTCGCTGCACCAGCCAGAACGGGCGCGCGATCTCATGGCAGCAGCCTTGGCCGAAACTGATCCACGCACCGAGCTGCTTGACGCCCAGCTGGCCCTGACGTATGCCTATCTCGAAGCCGGGCAGCCGCAGCAGGCCCTCGATCTGATCGACAAATTACTGGCCAATACGCCATCGCTGCTGTATCGCCGCCTGCCCGGCATCGAACAAGCCAATCCGGACTATGCGCGCATCGCGGTGCAGGCCGCATTGCTGCGTATTTATACCGATCATCTCGACGAAGCCGAAAATCGCTTGGCCACATTGCGCATGCAAGCGCCGTTCAATAACGATATTCGGCTGGCATGGGCCATTCTGCAAAATGCGCGCGATCATCAACAGGCCGCGCTGGATGAGTTCCGGCTGATGCAGGTCGATCATCCAACCCATGTCGACGCAATCACTGGCGGTGCGGAATCGCTGCTGGCACACAACGCGGTACAGCTGGCGCAGGCATGGATCGCGCCGTTGCGAGAGCTTGATCCCGATAACCGGCGTTTGCAGCAGTTCGATAAAAAACTGGCGCTCAGCAACGCGCCGTCAATTAAAAGCGAGGCCGTCATCGGACGCGGTGCCGCGGCGGCAGGCGCAGAATCTGTATTCGAACTCACCGGCTATTCCGCGCAATTGGGTAATCTTGACGATGGCTCGCTTCGGGCGCTGGTACATCTGGCGCGCTCGCAAGGAACGCGCAAGGCAAGCAAAAGCACCCCGGCACGCGACATCGAACGTAACCGCATTGGTGCTGGCGCAAGCTACCGCTCGCCGTCGCTGGTGCTGGATGCCGAACTCAATCATGCGGCCGGTAATGCTGCCGCGACAGGTGCAGCGGTATCGGCCGCAACAGTGCTGTCAGACGCATGGCGCATTAGCCTCTCGGCTGACACGAACCTGAACACGCTGGCAGCAGCAGCAGTTGATGCAGGCATCACCTCCCAACAAATCGCCACCGGGGTCACCTGGAGCGCCAGCGAAGCGCGCAAGGTTGGTATGGATGCATCACTGATGCGCTTTTCAGAGGGCAATCGTCGACCCGGTGCACGCTTGTGGTGGAACGAGCGCTGGATCAGCGGGCCAGTTTTCAAATTCGACACCACAACCTCGTTTGCCGCTGCGCGCAATCGCGCCATCGCCACGCCTTATTTCAATCCGCGCAGCGAGCAGGAAATAACGCTGGCCGCCAAAGCCGAATGGCTCAGCTGGCAGCGCTATGAGCGTCACTTCAAACAAAAGCTGATGCTGCAAGGCGGTCAATATCGCCAGGCCGGATTTGGCAGCAGCGCGGTCGGCGATCTGCGCTATGAACATGAATGGGCTCTGGGCGAAGCGCTGGCGCTGACCTACGGCATCGGCCACAGCTTCCACCCCTACGATGGCGTGCGAGAGCAGCGTAAGTACGGCTACCTGACATTGAACTGGATATTGAAATGACGCTTGCTGCTACTTTCAAAAAAATACTGATGGTCGCTGCGCTACTTTGCGTGCAGCTGACCAATGCGGCGTCAGCACCGGCGCCTGCTCAAGCCTTGCCAGTTATCCCGGCAGAAGATTCGGCCCAAAGCTTCCGGGTATTGTGTTATCACGATATCCGCGACGATGCGCGCAACACCATGGCCGCCTCGCCCGAATCAACCGCGATCGACACCCGTGAATTGACCCGACAATTATCGTGGCTGGAAAAAAACGGCTACCACGCGGTTAGTTTGCAACAAATTATCGACGCACGCGCCGGTCGCGCTGCGCTACCCACGCGCGCGGTGCTGTTGACCTTTGACGACGGTTACGAAAGCACCTACACGCGCGTCTTTCCGTTGCTGAAACAATTTCATTTTCCCGCAGTAATCGCGCTGGTTGGCGACTGGATGGAAACCACCGCGCAACCGAATACCCATGTCGCCCCCGGCACGCGCTTCGTCAACTGGAACCAGGTGCGCGAGATGCAACAGTCCGGGCTGGTTGAAGTCGCCTCGCACTCGTACGAACTACATCAAGGCATCCTCGCTAACCCGCAGGGCAATCTGCTGCCAGCGGCAACCAGTCATCAATATTTGCCCACCAAAAAAGAGTACGAGTCCGATGCGGACTATCAAAAACGCATTAAGTCCGACTTGGTACGCAATGCCGATGTTATCGAGCGCAACACTGGTCACCGACCACGCGCGATGGTGTGGCCCTACGGCGCCTACAACCGCCTGGTCGCCGATTGGGCTGCTGCTGCTGGCATGCCGGTGACCATGACGCTCGACGGTGGCCAGAATACCGCGCACACCCCGCTCACCAGCGTGCGCCGCGAGCTAGTCAGTTTCACTACCACCATAGCCAGTCTGCATGACATGCTGCATGCACCGGCAGCTAGCACCGATTGGCAAACCGACTCCGAGCGCGTGATGCAAATTGATCTGGATTATGTCTACGATCCCGACCCTGACGTGCAGGAAACTAATTTGTCAAAACTGCTTGAACGGGTGCTTGAACTGAAACCCCGCACGGTCTATTTGCAGGCTTTTGCCGACCCGGATGGCGACGGTATCGCCGCTTCGGTGTATTTTCCGAATCGCCACTTGCCGATGCGCGCAGATTTGTTTTCCCGCGTCGCATGGCAGCTGCGTACAAGGGCTCGGGTCAAGGTGTATGCATGGATGCCGGTCATTGGCTTTCGCCTTCCGGTAGCCGATCCGGCAGCAAATAAATTAGTCACGCTCGATCCGGCTGCACCGGCTTCGGCACGCAAAGATCGCTCACAGCGTTTGTCGCCGTTTGATCTCGTGGCGCGCAACACGATCAAGGAAATTTATGACGACCTCGGCAAGCATGCCGCCTTTGCCGGCGTGCTCTTTCACGATGACGCCACCTTGTCCGATTACGAAGACAGCAGCCCAGCCGCGCTGGCGGTCTACCACGATACCTGGCATCTGCCTGCCACCGTCGCAGCAATTCGCGCAGATCCGGCGTCGCGCAAACGCTGGTCAGCACTGAAGATTGATTACTTGAATGCATTCACGCTTGAATTGGCTGCGACATTAAAGCGCTATCAGCCAAGCCTGCTCACTGCGCGCAATATCTTCGCCGAACCGGTACTTAACGCGAATGCGGAAGAATGGTATGGGCAGTCACTGACGAGTTTCATAAAAACGTATGACCACGTAGCGCTGATGGCGATGCCGCAAATGGAAAAAGCCACCGATCCAGTGCGTTGGATGGAACGACTATCGCAACGAGTCGCTCGCGAGCCAGGTGCCTTGTCCAAGACCATCTTCGAGCTGCAAAGTCGCGACTGGCGCACCGGACGACCGATCCCGGCAACCGTCATGGCAGCGCAGATGAAGCAGTTGCGGCTGAGCGGCGTGCGGCATCTTGCTTATTACCCGGACGACTTTCATCACAATCAGCCCGACGCACGTATCTTGCGACCGGCGTTCTCCAGTGCCGCCGATCCAGTTCCGAAATAAGCCATGGCGATCATTCAATTTTTGCTCGACTTCACGTTTTACTATCCGTTGTTCATGGCGTATTTATGGATGATGGGTGGGCTGATTTTTTGGTGTACTTATGAGCGCGGAACCTCGATGCATATCGATCCGCTCACGCTGCTGCATGCACATCCGCCAGTGTCGGTCGTGGTGCCCTGCTTCAATGAAGAGGACAACATTGTCGATGTCGTTAAACAGTTGTCGCGACTGAACTATCCGCGCTTTGAAATCATTTGCGTCAACGATGGCAGCACCGACAATACTGGGCAAATTCTCGACGGTCTGACGCAACGCTACGCGATGCTGCGCGTAATTCATCAGTCACGTAATCAAGGCAAGGCGGTCGGATTGAATACCGCCGCGATGCTGGCCAACAGCGAATATTTACTATGCATCGACGGCGACGCCCTTCTCGACCGCAACGCGATCGGCTGGATGCTGCTGCACTTTCAACGCACCGCCCGGCTCGGCGCGGTCACCGGCAACCCGCGTATCCGCACTCGCTCGACGCTCTTGGGCCGCCTGCAGGTCGGCGAGTTCTCGTCGATTATCGGTCTGATCAAACGCGCACAAAGAGTGTACGGCAGGCTATTCACGGTATCTGGCGTGGCGACCATGTTCCGCCGCCGCGCACTGCTCGAAGTCGGCTTCTGGAGCCCGGACATGCTGACCGAGGATATCGACATCAGCTGGAAACTGCAAAACGCGCAATGGGATATTCGCTTCGAACCACGCGCACTGTGCTGGATTTTGATGCCCGAAACGCTGAACGGCTTGTTGAAACAGCGCCTGCGCTGGGCCATGGGTGGACTGCAAACCATCGTCAAGTACCGCTTCATTTTCAGTTGCTGGAAGCTGCGCCGGATGTGGCCGATCTATCTCGAATATGCCAGCTCGGTGGCATGGGCGTGCGCAATGTGCGCAGTTCTGCTGCTCTGGGGTGCAGATACCTTGCATCTGCTACCGGCCGGATTGCATGTGAACCTGGTACCCGGCTGGTACGGCGTGTTAATTGCGCTGACTTGCCTGTTGCAAATAATGATTTCGATGTTGCTCGACCGCCGCTATGACGAAAAACTGTTCCGCCATTATTTCTGGATGGTGTGGTATCCGCTGGTGTATTGGCTGCTGAGTATGGTCACCACTTTATGGGCTGTGCCGCGTCTGGTGTTGCGCCGTCGCGGCGAGCGCGCGGTCTGGGTAAGTCCTGATCGCGGTGTGCGCGGTGTGCGTGTCGCCGCCAGCACCGTTTCCGTTTCCGATAATTTATCTGAGGTTCCTCATGAAAAAAGCCGCACCGATCATTAATCGCCCCACCGCTGTCAGTCTCCCGTCACGACTTGGCTGGCAGGTTGTCGCCGTGCTGATATGGACGTTCTGGTTGAGTTGCTGGGCACCACTTCTGACCTTGGCGGTCTGGGAATTCGGACTTTACCAATTACATCTATCGCTGATCTCGACCAACGCGTTCACGCACCTGCAACAAATGACCGCGCCGTATTTACCGATTATTGGACTCGAATGCGCAGTCTTGCTGATCTGGGCGGGCAAAGAATATATCTCGCATGGCGGACACCAGCGCCGTCAGCCGACGCCCGCGGTTGATTTGTCCGAACTGGCTGGCTTTGGGCAGCTACCGGAACAGGGACTGGCCTTTTGGCAAGCAGCACGCAGCGTCACCGCAGAACACGATGACCACGGCCGTCTGCGCTGCGCACGCCCACAAAATATGCCATTGCGCGGCAAACCGAACCGTCGTGCACTTCACGCCCAGTCCGCCAGACAGCAGACGCCTCATTTGAGCCTGGTAGTTTCGCCGACGAAAGTTACATCACGCTACGCCAATGCAGTCAATCAGACGACTTTTGCAGCGACCGGCAACGATTAATGCGAGCATGCAATGGCGCTCACATGCTGATTTGCAGCTGCATCGTTTAGCGGTATTACACGCTCAAGTCGATGATCTTGCGATACCCGGCAATCACTGCCGGCAGGCCAAGCTCGATACTTTCAGCAATCAGCGCGTGACCAATCGATACTTCGAGGATGTCAGGAATGGTCAGAAAATCTGTCAGATTCTGCAGATTTAAATCATGACCTGCGTTGACGCCAAGTCCCACTGCGCGCGCTGCTGAAGACGCTGCACGAAACCGCTGCAAAATCGCGGCTTGACGGGCGCTGCCGAAATTTTCAGCGTACGGCTCCGTGTATAGCTCGATCCGATCGGCGCCTAGCTGCGCTGCGATTGCCAGATGCGACTCACTGACATCGACATCAATAAACAGGCTGACGCGGATGCCGTCGTCTTTCAAGCGACTGATGATCGATCTCAGCAGCTCGGCGTCTCGCAGCACATCCCAACCATGATCCGAGGTCAACTGATCCGGCGAGTCGGGTACCAGTGTGCATTGTGCTGGACGCACACGGTGCACCACCTGCAAAAATTGCGCTGCCGGAAAACCCTCCACATTTAGTTCGCTGCCGTGCGCCATCGTCACTGCCTGCAGTTCGGCGACATCGGTGTAGCGCGCGTGCCGCTGATCGGGTCGCGGATGCAAGGTGATGCCATCCGCGCCCAGTTGCAGACAGCGCTCGGCGAATGCCGCGACGTCCGGATAATTTCTACCGCGCGAGTTACGTAGCAGCGCAATTTTATTGATGTTTACCGACAGTTTTGTCATGTTGCAGGTCGCTCCCAATTCGTCTCGCAGCGCGTCATCGCGCATGGTCTGCCGAAGGATATCAGTCAGATGACATCCTTGAGCAAGCCAATCACGGCGCCGTCGATGCGCTCACACGATTGCGACCGGCATGTTTAGCCTGATACAGCGCAGCGTCCGCGGCTTGCAAGAGCGAATCGGCGTCTGCATGCCCGCGGGCTTCTGCCACGCCAGCAGAAAACGTCGCATGAAAACTGACGCCATCGGCGACGTGTGTCAGCCTGGCGAAATCGGCACCGATAGCCGCCAGTACCGCCACGGCATCTTCCGCAGTGGTGGCTGGCATCAGCACGACAAATTCTTCGCCACCATACCGACCGATTAAATCGCCACGTCGCAGACGTTGCTGCAGCAAGCGCGACAGTCCGCGAATCACCTGATCGCCGGCAGGATGACCGTACGTGTCATTGACCTTTTTGAAAAAATCCAGATCGATCATGGCCATCGAAAACGGTGCTGCATGGCGCTCGATCAGCGCCATTTCTCGCGCCAAATACTCCTTGATTGCGGCGTGGTTATACAGCCCGGTCAGGCTGTCACGCATGATCAGGCTGCGTAATGCGCGGTAGCGTTCGGCACGGCTGGTCAGCAGTAAATGGAGTTGTTCGTCGCTGCTCGATCTGCTTAAAAAATCATCCGCGCCGGCCGCCATGATCTGTGTCTTGTGGTCCAGCGCGTCAGTATCACCAAGACAGATCAACGGGATATCCAGATATAGCGTGTCCTGACGAATCAGGCGTGTGATATCGAGCCCGCTGCATTCGGGCGTATCCAGATCAATCAGGATCAGTTCAGCCTGAAATTGAACCAGCGTGTTAAATAATTCGACCGGCTTTTTCAGGCATGCCACTTCCACCCCTACAGCCCGTAATGCCGATGCGCGATCCGACTGATCCCCTACCAGCAATACACGACAGGACGCTCGCTCGCGATGGCGTAGAAACGATTCAAGCTGCGCACCGATCGACACGATATCGATCGGACGCACAAAGTAAGCCGCCGCTCCGGCGCGCACGGCGCGCAGTCGAGACTCGAAATTGCCGCGCGATGAAATCACCAGCACGGTGAGATCGGCATGCAAACGCAACTGCTGTAATTCATCGGACATCTGCGCCGTCACCATGTGACGACCAACATCGAGCAGCACGAACGCGGGTGTATTCGCTGCGAGCAAGTTAGCTAACGCATGCACGCTGTCGACCACGATCACGGGATACCCGGCCTGCGCCATTTGCAGGGCGGTGTCTTTCGCCAGCAGGGCATTCGGATGGATCAAATAGATCGCCGGGGTGGCAACGGGGTCGACTGAAATGGTGCTCTCCTTGAGGCATTGATCGAAGGTTGCTCACGTAAGCCGCATCGATACTAAAAAATTTCTTTGAAAAAATATTTTTATGAAAGCGGAACAGCGCTGCTTGCCCGCGCCACTCAGCATATGGAACCGCAGTTGGTTCAGCTTTTCAAGAATTCTTGTAAATAATTTTCATTAACGCAACAATTTTTCTTTTTGGTTCAATGTGGTGAGTAATTCTTTGTAATTTTTCGCAAGCGAGAATAAACTAAAAGTATCAATTAACAGAACCATTAGTTAATTTTACATTCATTCAACAATTTTCCCGACCTGGCGGTTTACCCGATACAGGACGGCATCGCCTCCAGGAAATCGTCATGCAACTCAGGCTATCCCAGTTCCCTTCGAATGCGACGCTGGCGCTATGCATGGCACTACTGCTAGGCCTGCTCTCACCCGCTAGTGCGGCCGACAATGACGCGCAATGGAAATCGCCGCATTTCCACACCACTGCCAAAAACACCCGGCTCGCAACTGTCCTGCAACGCTTCGCCAAGGCAGAAGGTGTCCGCCTGAAAATCGTTCCCGGTGTCGACGGACGTGTCACCGGTAAATTCGACATGCCGCCCGAAAAAATGCTCGACACACTGGCCGCCTTATACAATTTTTCATGGCGTCTGGATGGTCGCAATCTGACGATCGCACCAATGACATCTGCCACGACACTGGCCCAATCTTCAGGCACCGGTGTCGCACTACGAAACAGCAGCGCGATGCAACTCGCAACAGGCAGCGCGCCGGCCGCACCAACCGATCCGGCGCTCAGCCCGATGAAGGTTTGGAGCACGTCACCGGCTGACAAAACCCTGCAAAACGCCCTGGCGCGTTGGTCGATCGCCGCGGGTTGGCAAATGTTTTGGGAACTGCCACAAGATTATTCCGTCGAGGCCGCAGCCAGTATTAATGGCTCTTTTGAAGATGCCATTACCGCGGTCACCACCAGCCTGCAACAAAACGATGTACCGGTATCGGCCATCTTTTTTGAAGGCAACCGCGTGCTGCGCATCGTCGCCAAGGGAGCACAATAATGCAAAAAATTTCTCACGCCGCCAGGGTCGCACCGCTGTCTTGTCTGCTTCTTTCAGCACTATTGTCGGCGTGCCAAACCCTGCCGCACGAAATTGCCGAGCGGGTCAGTGCGAGTGACGCCAAGGCATCGCGCCTGGCACGCGATGTTGGCAAGATCGAAGGCGTGAGCCAGAGCACTAGTGCAATCCAGCACGAGCCTGGCATCTGGCTTGGCCGCAGTCTGCCGCGTGCGAGTCAGATGCCGTTGCCACAAGTCTTCAATCAACCTGCGACGTTTGAACGCGCAGTGCGTTCCCTCGACGAGTTTGCCGAACGCATTACACTGCGCTCGGGTATCCCGACCAGGGTCGCCGCAGATGCGACCCGCGCAGGTCAAGCCGGTACCGCTGGCGACAACAGGGGCGGCGCACCTGCAGCCAACGGCGTACCACCGATGCCGGTCGGTACACCGTTCGGCATGCAAGGTAATGCGCAAGCGGGCAATGCCACCGGTGCCAACGGCTCAAACGGTCTAATAAGGATCGATTTTTCGGGCGGCAGTTTGAAAGGGCTGCTCGACACCGTCGCGGCACGCTTTGGCGTTTCATGGAAATACACCAACGGCACGATTCAGTTCTTCCGCAACGATACGCGTACTTTCCAGATCACTGCAGTGCCAGGCGATACCGAGCTAAGCGCGACCGTCTCAAGTGCCGCGTCTTCCAGCGGAGGCGATAGTGGCGGTGGTAGTGGGGGTGGCGGCGCCAGCAGCGGAATCAATAACAACAACAGCCACAGCACCGGCGTCAAATCGCAACTGTCGGTGTATTCCAGCATCGAAAAAGCAGTCAACATCATGCTGTCGGTCGGTGGCAAAGTAGTGGCCTCCCCCGCGACCGGCTCGATTACGGTGTCGGATACGCCCGACAATCTTGAACGCATCGCTCTATTCATCGAGCGTGAAAATCAATCGATGTCGCGTCAGGTGATGGTCAACGTGACCGTACTCGCCGTCACTCTCACCCGCGGCGATAATTACGGCATTCAGTGGAATGCGGTGTACAAAACCCTCTCGCGCAAATTCGGCATTACCAACACGCTGGCCGCCGCCGTCAATGCGACTGCGTTTTCTGCTGCCATCCTCGATACCGCGTCGAGCAAATTCGCCGGCACGAATGTGCTGATCGAAGCACTTTCCGAACAGGGTCGCGTGCGGCGCGAGACCACTGCCTCGGTCGTCACATTGAACAACCAACCGGTGCCGGTGCAGGTCGCCAAGCAGACTTCGTATCTGAAATCATCACAAACCACCTTGACCGCCAATGTCGGCAGCACCACCACGCTGACACCGGGCACCGTCACCTCCGGTTTCAACATGACGATTCTGCCAAACGTGCTCAGCAATGGCACCGTGCTGTTGCAGTTTGCTACCGATATTTCATCGCTGCGTTCACTGCGTACCGTCCGCAGTAATAACTCGACGATCGAGACGCCCGAAATCGATACCCGTAATTTTCTGCAGCGCGTGGCGATGAAGTCGAACGAAACCCTGATCATCAGCGGCTTCGAACAAACCGACGACAACCTGACGCAGCAAGGTACCGGCACACCATCGAATATTTTCCTCGGCGGCAGCAACATCTCGCAAGCGAACAAAGAAATCATCGTCATCCTGATCACGCCGATCACGATGCGTGCTTCCTGATCTGACGACCGCTGCCATGACCGCTCATATCGTCCAGATCGGCAAAACCCGCTTTATTTGCGGCTTGTTCTGGCAATCGCTTTCGCGCCCGCGCGACTTCTGGAAAGAAGCGGTGCAACTGGCGTCGAAAGTCGATGCCGACATGCTGGTCTTGCGCAAAGACCATGCGATGGCGCAGGCAGGCTACGTGCACAGCCGCGAAGGCGCGAAGCGCGGCCAGCAATCTCTCGCCGCGGTAATTTCAAAAACGCTTGCTCTCGAAGGCGCGTATTACGATGGTCAGCAGCAGCCGGTGCACAACTGGTTGTGCGCGATGAAACTGCCGGACGGCATGTGGGCCTACTGCGCCGCCCGTGACGCCAACTTTTTGCCGAATGGCGATTTCGCTGGTACCCGCGAAGAAGTGATCGAACGACTGCAAGGTGACTACGCGCTCGGTGGCTGGAATGTGGTGATCGGCGAACCCGAACTCGAACCGTACGGCTTCCATAATTTCAGCGGCAAGACGCTGCTTGAATTGCTACCCAAGCGCAAGGACGGTCAACCGCACGTGCGTAGCTGGTCGGCCTTGCGTCCAACCCAACGCTCAATCGATCGCAAGACCGCGCTGATGATCATCGGTGCCAGCCTGGTGTTGCTGGGTGGCGCGACGTGGTTTGTCCACGATCTGCGCGTTAAGCAGGAACGCGAACGAGAACGTGCAATCGAGCAGGCGCGCAAAATGATCAGCGCCAATGCAGCATCGACTCCGTCAATGCGACCCTGGCTGGCAAAACCGCTACCACTGGATTTTGCGCGTGCCTGCGTCGCCAAACTCGATCCAATTACGCCCGGTGGCTGGCAGCTTGAAACGTTTCAATGCGATGAGCACACGGCAAGCCATAGCTGGACGCGCAATGGGTCGAATATCAATTATCTACGCGAAAAAATTCCCTCTGCACAGGTCGCGCTGAGCGGCGACTTGGCAACCGATACGCAACCCTTGACGGTCGCAGCCAAAGGCAAAGACACGCTACCGAGTGCCGATGCGGTGACGCGTGATTTGCTGGCGCGCTATCAGGCGCTCGGATTGAAGCTGACGTTGCGTGCCAATCCTGTGCCGCCGCCCCCGCCTGCACCAATTGCAACAGTACCGGGCGTAACGCCGCAACCGCCAGCGCCACCGCCGTGGAAAACCTTTGCGGTCAGCGCCAATCTGGCCTCGATGACACCGGTCGCCGCTGCTGAGCTGTTAGCACAACCCGGTGTACGACTTGAAAAAATTATTTGGCGTTCGGGCCTTTGGTCCATCGAAGGAGTGATCTATGCACAATAAATTCAGCCCTGCTTTGCCTGGCGCGACGCGCTCCGCAGCCTGCCTTGCGGCGTACCTGACAGCGTGTCTTGTATTGTCGTTATCGACGCCAGCCAAAGCCGAAACAACCGCCGAGACTCTCAGCAAAATCGAAGCAGAAACACTGGTGCTGAAAGCGCAGGAACGGCAATTGGCAGTGCGCGCACAAATCCTGCAGCTGCAAGGCGAAATCACTGCGCGCGAAACCAATGCTGATAAAAATGCCCGCCCCGGCGCACCAGGCGACCCAACCGTGCAATCGATCGAAGGTGTCGGTGACCGCATGCACGCAACCCTGCTATTTGAAAACGGCAGCACCATCGACATCAAAGGTGGCGATACGTTACCGAACGGCATGCATGTCGTATCGATACAGCCAAACGAAGTGATGGTGTCGGCCAATAAGCGCCGTAGTGTTCGATTGGCGCAAACTAGCGCTGGTGCCGTTTCGGCTGCATCGGGCGGCGTACAAACCTCCGTTGCATTGCCAGCCACCGCGCAATCCAATTTTGCATCGGTCCCACGCCTGCCAATGCAAGGTGCAGCAAAATGAACATGCGCCTGCCGCAACTGCAGGACAGTGTAGTCGCGCCACCAACGACAGCGAAGATGGTGATGACGTCGCTGAATATGTTGTCGCACACCGTCATCAGCCGCCGCGGACCGTTCGAGGCCAGCGAAGAAGAGCGCAAGCTGCTTTGCCTGCTGTCGGATGGGCGATTACTGATCGCCAGCGGACAGGCATTGAACCCGCATGTGCAATCGTATTGCGCACGACTCGATCGCATGAAGCACGCAGTCACCACAGTGTTTTGCACCATCGAAGTCATCACCCGCGCCTATCAGCACGCTAATGGCGAACACACTGCGCGCAATCAAGAGCACACGGTGATGCAAGTCACCGCCAAGGATCTGCTATCAAAAGGCTGCCGCGATCGCGCCTCGGATATTCATATTCGCGTCAACAAATTCAGTACCGAATTTTATTTTCGCATTCACAACGACCTGATCAAAGTCGGCGGACAAACGCGTGAGTACGGCGAACGTTTGCTGGCTACGCTGTACGGTGCGATGACCACTGTTTCAGACAACTCGTACAAACCAACCGAACGTCAGGACGCCAGCATCGGCGACCGCGACAAATTGCCCGACATGCTCTACGGCGTGCGTATTGCGACTGCGCCGACCAGCGAAGGCAACGTGATGGTGCTACGTCTTCTTTACAACGATGCAGGCGACCATATCGATTTGCGCCCTCTCGGTTTTTCCGACGAACATGTCGGCCTGATCCAGCTGCTGAAAGACCAGCCAATCGGCATGAACATTATCAGCGGCCCGACCGGCTCCGGAAAATCGACTACGCTACAACGCGTATTAACCGGCGAGCTGATCGAATCTGAAGGCAAGCTGCATGTACTGACCGTGGAAGATCCGATCGAGTACCCAATTCCCGGTGCGGTACAAACTGCAGTGACCAATGCCAGTACCGAACAGGAACGCTCGCGACTATTTTCAGCCGCGATTTCCAATTCGATGCGGCTCGATCCCGACACCATCATGATCGGTGAAATCCGCGACGGTGCATCCGCATCAAGTGCGCTGCGTGCATCAATGACCGGCCATCAGGTCTGGACCACGGTGCATGCCAATAGCGCGATTGCCATCATCGACCGCTTGGTCGATTTAGGTCTACCGCTGGCGATGGCAGCCGACCATACCGTGATCACTGGCCTGATCAGTCAGCGTCTGGTGAAGCTGCTGTGCCCCCATTGCAAACGCAAATTAGCCGACCATATCGCCAGCGTTCCCGCCGCGATGATGCAGCGCCTGCGCATCGCAACCGGTAGCAAGTTGTCGCAGGTTTGCCTGCAGGGTGAAGGCTGCAAACAGTGCGGTAACAGAGGCACAGTCGGCCGCACCGTGGTGGCCGAAGTGATCGTACCCGACGCCGAATTTTATGCATTGATACGCACCGGTGACAAGATCGCGGCACTCGATTATTGGCGCACCGAACTGGGTGGGCGCACCATCGTCGAGCACACGATCGATAAAGTCGCGGCTGGTTTGATTGACCCGGCCGTTGCCGAAAAAACGGTCGGCCATCTGGTCTTCGTACCTGCCGCTGTAAAACCCGCTGCACAACCCGCTTTAGAGCCCGCTGTAAAACCCTATCGTGCTGCAGTGAAGGTCTGAGATGGATATCGACCTCAATCGCTGGTGGGCAAAGACGCAATTTTCGGAAAGCGCGCGACTGCGGCTGTATCGCAAGATTTCGAAGATGCTCGCGAATGGCTTGCCGCTGCTGAAAATTCTGGAAGAGCTACGCAACCGCGCGACGCAAAACGGTAGTAAAAAAAACGATCCAATGGCAATCATTCTCGACGATGCGCGACGGCTCGTGCAGAACGGTCGCTCACTCGGCGAAGCACTCGAACACTGGGCACCGAAAACCGAACGCATGATCATCAGCGCAGGTGAACAATCCGGTCGTCTGGAAGAGACCTTGTTGGTGGTCATTGAAGTGGTTCAGGCCGGTAAAAAAATCAAGAGCGTGATCATTTCCGGCCTCACGTATCCGGTCGCGATTCTGGTGCTGATTCTTTGCTACCTGTATGTGTTCGGTACGCGTGTGATTCCGGAATTTGCCAAGGTGGTCAAACCCGACAACTGGCATGGTCTGGCCAAGTCACTACATACGATGTCGATTTTTGTGCAGCACTGGATGGTGTACGTAGTGGTTGGCTTGATTGTCGTCATCACGCTGGTGATGTATTCGATGCCACGTTGGTGCGGCAACCTGCGCGTGGCAATTGATCACGTTGCACCGTATTCGATTTACCGGCTGGTGGTCGGCAGCGGTTTTCTGATGGCGTTTTCTGCCATGCAGCACGCCGGCATCACGGTAGAAAAATCCTTGCTGCGTTTGAGTGACATGGCGCAACCGTGGCTGCGCGAGCGCATCGATGGTGCGTTACTCGGTGTGAAATCCGGCATGAATTGCGGCGAAGCGATGCGCAATTCTGGCTATGGATTTCCTTCGAAAGAAGTGGTCGACGATCTGTGCGTGTACGCCGACTACAAGGGCTTCTCGCAAGCCCTGAAAATGCTTGCCGATGAATGGATGGAAGAAGGCGTTGAAACAGTATCGAGCCAGATGAAAATTTTGAATGGCGTTGCAATCGTGCTGCTGGCGATTGTAATTGCATGGCTGGTCTCCGGATTTTTCGGCATTCAGCAGGAAATTGCCAACATGACGCGCATGGGGCGTTGAGTGTTGATTGAAGTGGGTTGAAATAGATTGGAGAAGTTGATGAATACGAGCAAATTAGTGGGTCAACGCGCGGCCATATCGCTGGCGCGGCAACGGGGTGCGTCGCTACTGGAGGGGATTGCTTATTTGGGGATTGCGGCGATTGTGGTGTTGGGGGCGGTGTCGTTGTTGACGGGGGCATTCACTAGCGCGCAATCGAATAGGGTCTCGGAAGAAGTGGTATCGATTCGTACCGCGGTTAAAAAACTTTATATGGGGCAGTCGTCGAATTATGGTACCGCAAGCCTGATGCCGATATTGATTACCTCGAAAGTTTTACCAACGACGATTACGGTAGATACGGCAACGAACACAGCCACAAATTCTTGGGGCGGTGCTGTAACCGTTACAGGAAATGCAAACAGCAAATTTGATATCGCCTACGTCGGCGTTCCCGAAGATGCATGCATCAATATTCTAAGCGGCGCCTCCGGATGGTCAAACATCACCGGTTCCAAAGGTACGGTTACTGCAATTCCAGTCACTCCAGATGGGGCGCAGGCTGCGTGTGCAGCGGGAAATAACTTGATTACTTGGACCTCTTTTTAATCGTTAATCTACAGAATGCAAGGAGGAGTCGATCATGTGGATCGCCATCATCGCAGCAACGCTCATGTCATTGATCGGCTATCAATCCTTGCTGGCTGAAACGAATGTGCAAAGCACAGCCGAAAATACCAAAGCAGAAATAGCGGCGGCGGACATGGCAACCTATCGCTCTGCGGTGGTCGCCTATGCCGTTGCGAACCCACTCGCTACCAGTCCAATACCCTCGGCAAGCCTGACTTTTCCGACCGGCTACGCCGCACCGACCACCCCGGCTTGGTCAAATTACATTGCCAGCGACGGCACCATCGTTATTTATTGCATCGCCCCGGTACCCGCCGGTTTGAACAGCGCAATTAACCGGCTGGTTGGTGATTCAACGATGGTGATTGAAACTGACAATGCTGGTGAGGCAGCAATTCGATCGACTACTGCAGCTCTGGATGCGATGACAAAGAGAAGCCAGAAAGTTCCCAACGCACCCGTTTGGTTTGCCCATCGTGGATAAATGCGTACAACGGCAGTGCCAGCAACGCGGCTTTTCTCTACTCGAAATTCTTGCCGCGCTGGCACTCGGCATGCTGATGATGATCAGCCTGACCGCCATGGTCGACACTACGCTGCAAGATACAAAAGGGCAGCAGACAGCGCAGTATCAAGCGCAATTTACTGCCGCAGCCTTACGCTATCTGAACGATAACGTTGGAGCATTACAAACATCCGTATCAGCAACGGGCGGTACCTTTGCCGTCAATCTCGCCACACTAAAACCTGCTTATCTACCCGCTGCATTTGCACCGAAGAACGCGTATGGGCAGGAGCCTTGCTTGCTGGTACGTGGCACCGCTACACCCAATCAACTTGACGCACTGGTCGTAACGGAAGGCGGAGACATAATTCCGCCGAAGGATATCGGCTACGTCGCTGCCAATGCTGGTACGGGTGGCGGGTCGATCCGTCATGTCAATACCGAAGACCCAACTAGCCCCATCGTTGCGCAGGGTGCGTTCCGTGCGTGGCAACTGGATCAACCAACGCTCTCCCAATTTACCACCGCCAAATGTTCAACCACATCGTTTGCCGGTGTGGGGAATTTGGCGTCGCTCCTTCCGTATGGTGGACCGAATGCGATCAACCGCGATGTGTTGTTTCGTAATCTTACCCCGAGCGACCCGAAGTTGAATCAGATGAACGTACCGCTTGGGTTTACTGTAGGCCCGACAGGCGGCGCGACGAAAGCGGTTGGCGATACATGCTCGCCCGGAATTACGCTCGAAACCAACACCGGCAATATTTTGAAATGTACGTCGGGCCAGTGGGCGCAGAGCACGTCGAAATACTGGCAAGATCCGGTCGCCACTTTCACATCATTGCCTAATACGGGCGTCGATGGTGAAGTACGCGTGACGATTGATACAGGCCGCGCGTTCATGTACAAAACAGGTCAGTTACCATTTCCGTGGGTGCCGTTAGCACTCGATCAAAACGATAATTTGACCATACCGAAGATTGGCACTATTACCGT
>JAYTZV010000317.1:0-1036 GCA_043741695.1 Burkholderiales bacterium | reverse complement strand
CCTTGGGTGCACCGATTGCGCGTTTGCTGGCACGCATGCGTGCTGTCGAAACGACCGGCGATGCCGAACCCGCACTTTCATCCAGCACCACCGGTAATCTGGAGTTTGCCGAGCTCGATGCCGTATTTAGCAGCATGCTTGCACGGCTGCGCACCAACCAGATGCAGTTGGTCAAGGCGCAGCAAATTACGCGGGTAGGTTTTTATCAGTTCGATGTAAGTACCTGTATTTATACCGCGTCGCGCATCGTCTACGAGATTTTGGGACTCGATCCCGACATCCGCTCGCTTCCCGGCGCGCAGTATGAGGCGCTGTTGCATCCCGATGATCGCCAGCTGGTCAATGAGCATCGCAAACGTTTGTTTTCAACTGGAGATTCGCTGCGTTTGCAGTATCGCATCGTGCGTCCAGACGGCGAAGTGCGTTGGCTTGATGGCTTTGGTTTCATCGAAAAAGATCCGAGCGGCACCCCGCTGCAGTACTCGGGTGCGATTCAGGATATTACCGAGCGGATGATGTCGGAGCAGATCGCGCGCAGCACGGAAAAGCGGTTTCAATTACTGTTCCAGAATAGCCTCGACGGCGTATTGCAGACTTCACCTGATGGCACGATCATGGCCGCGAATGCAGCGGCTTGCGAGATTTTTGGCTTGACCGAAGAACAACTTCGCCAACGCGGCCGAGCCGGCGTCGTGTTGCCAAGCGACACGCGTCTCGCACCACTGTTGCAGCAACGGGCACTGACCGGCAAGGCAAGCGGTCAATTGACGATGGTGCGCGGCGACGGCAGTAATTTCGAAGTGGAGCTGACGAGTTCGATGTACGCCGATGCGCGTGGGCAGATGGTCAGCAGCATTGTCATGCGCGACATTACCGAGCGGATCAAGTCGGAGCAGCATATTCATCGACTCGCCTTTTTCGATGCGCTGACCGGGTTGCCGAATCGTCGCTTGCTGATGGATCGGCTTGGCATTCTGCTGGTCGCCGCGCAGCGCAGTGGTCATATCGGTGCGGTTCTGTTTATCGACCTCGACCA
>JAYTZV010000316.1:0-23679 GCA_043741695.1 Burkholderiales bacterium | reverse complement strand
AACCAACATTTTAACGGAGTTTTGGCGCGACTTCGCGTTCAGCCTCAGCGCCAAGGCATCTCGCATATGCGGGCAAGAACAGTTTAGCTCACGGCGGATGCAAAATAGGGCAACAAGCGAATTGCGCGTGCGAATCCGGCGTGCGGAGCATCTCCAGCACCGGTACAATCCGCCAAAGATAATAATTAACCATCGCAAGAGGGCGTCAATGAGCATGTTGCAGGAATTCAAAACTTTCGCCCTGAAGGGCAACGTCATGGACCTCGCGGTCGGCGTAATCATCGGCGCGGCCTTTGGCAAAATAGTCGATTCGATCGTGCAGGATTTGGTAATGCCAATCGTCAGTACAATTTTCGGCGGGCTGGACTTTGCCAATTACTACGTGCCGCTGAAAGGCCAAAGTACCCTGCTACCGTTGGCAGAAGCAAAAAAGCTGGGGGCGGTTTTTGCGTATGGAAATTTCCTGACGATCCTGCTTAATTTTATAATTTTGGCCTTCATTATTTTTCAAATGGTACGTTTGATTAACAAGGCACGCCGCTTGGAGCCGCCGCCGCCAGCAGTGGTTGCCACGCCAGAAGATGTTTTATTGCTGCGCGAAATTCGTGATGCGCTCAAGTCAGCGCCACCGTCCCAATAAACGGGGCTTTGCGACAGTTTGATCAACCGGTTTTCCAATTGACGTGCGCATTGCGCATGGCTTGAATGCCTCACGGCAACCGTAAGTCGGAACAGCTGCGCAGAAGTCTTGCGATCCGCTACACCATAAGCCTCTCCACTTTTTCCGGTAATTTTTTATGCGACGTCTCTGGCTCTTGTTTGCACAAACCGCTACGGTGGGACTGGCTATCTGGTTCATCGTATTGACATTAAAGCCCGATTGGGCAGGCACATTAATTAGTGGTGGCCGGCAGGTAAGGCTTGGCGCATCGACAGTCACAATTCAAGAAGCCCCCGCATCCAATGCGCCAGCGGTCGAAGGCTCATACCGCCAGGCCTCCCGAGTGGCGATGCCGACTGTCGTGAATATCTTCACCAGCAAGGGCGCAAAGCAGGCGCACAACCCAATGCTCGACGATCCGCTGTTTCGAAAATTTTTCGGCGAGCGGCCTGACCCTGATGAAAAGCAAATGAGCCTCGGCTCCGGTGTTGTAGTTAGCGCGCAAGGCTATATCCTGACCAATAACCATGTGGTTGAAGCTGCCGATGAAATCGAAGTGGCCTTCGCCGATGGCCGCAAAGCTTCGGCAATCGTGGTCGGCGCTGATCCCGAGACCGATCTGGCCGTAGTAAAAGTCGACTTAAAAAATCTCGCTGCAATTACGCTCGGACACATTGAGCAAGCGCAGGTCGGCGACGTCGTCCTGGCTATCGGCAATCCGTTCGGTGTCGGCCAAACCGTGACGATGGGCATTATTTCTGCGCTGGGTCGCAACCATCTGAACATCAATACATTCGAAAACTTTATCCAGACCGATGCGGCAATCAATCCCGGTAACTCGGGCGGCGCGCTGATCGATACAAAAGGTAATCTGCTCGGCATTAACACAGCGATTTACTCGCGCTCGGGCGGCTCGCTGGGGATCGGCTTTGCGATTCCGGTCAGCACTGTCAAGACCGTGCTTGATTCGATCCTCAGTACCGGTACGGTCGTACGTGGCTGGATCGGCGTCGAGCCGCAGGAGATCACGCCAGAGCTGGCCGAAAGCTTCGGCCTCAGCCAAAAAACCGGTGCGATTATTGCAGGCGTTCTAAAAGGCGGGCCGGCTGATCGCGCTGGCATCCGTCCCGGCGACATCATGGTAGCCGTTGACGGCAAGCCGATTGCCGACACCACCGAAATGCTGAACATGATTGCGCAACTCGCGCCGGGCAAATCAGCGAGAATTACCGTGCAGCGCAAACAACAGCAATCGGTGATTGATGTACAAGTCGGCAAACGACCGAAACCACAACGCGTCGAAGAGGAACAATAGGCCATGCACTTGCGCGATTTGACGCAGTTCCTCGGCGAACTTTCGGAGAACAACAATCGCGCGTGGTTTGTGATGAACAAGCCGCGTTACGATATTTTGCGGGCAGAGTTTCTGGAACTGGTGACTGGGGTGATCAACGACATCAGCCGTTTCGATCCAGCAATTGCAAGCTGCAATCCCAAAAAAGCGCTATTCCGCATCAATCGTGACATGCGTTTCTCGCATGACAAGCGCCCGTATAAAACTACTTTTTCGTCAGCGATCACAGCCAGCGGATTAAAAAAGCCGAGCCAGGGTGGCGGTCCATCGTATTATTTTCAGATCGATGCAGCCGGCAGGCTGCTGGTGGCGGGTGGCGAATATTTGCCGCCGAGCGATCGCTTGCGGCTACTGCGCCAGCAGGTTGTCGACGATGCGACCGGCTTCGGAAAACTACTAAAAAACAAAGAGTTCATTGCAGAATTCGGTGGTCTGCAAGAAGAAGATAAATTAATGCGGCTACCGAAAGGCTTCAGCGCAGACGCGCCGCATCAGGAATATCTGAAGCTAAAAAGCTTCATTGCCTGGAAAGAATCGTCACTCAAAAACAAGGTCTCGAGCGAGCTGCAACAGCAACTTGCGGCCGAATTCAAAGCCGTATTTCCATTGATGCAGTGGCTGCGCAAAGTGCCTCTCGTGTCCCCTGAAAAAGAGTGACATCAAGGCGCATCAGGCTGTTCTTCCGGTGCCTGTGTGATTCGCGCAAACATCGGAGCAACCAGCAGGCCGACTTCATACAACAAGCACAGCGGCACTGCCAACAATAGCTGACTCATGATGTCCGGTGGCGTCACCACCGCAGCCAGCACGAATGCGCCGACCACGACATACGGCCGGATCTGACGCAGCTTTTCTACCGACACCAAGCCCATTCGCACCAACACAACAACCACAATGGGCACCTCAAACGTCAACCCGAATGCGATGAACATCGTCATCACAAAACCAAAATAGCTATCAATATCCGGCGCCACCGAAATCGACTTCGGCGCAAAATTATTCACGAACCGGAACACCACGCCGAATACCAGAAAATAACAAAACGCGACGCCAGCGACGAACAGCAGCGACGACGAAATTACCAATGGCGCGACCAGTTTCTTTTCATGCGAATACAAACCAGGTGCGACGAACGCCCACATCTGATACAGCACCCACGGCAATGCAATCATGAAGGCCACCAGCAAGGTAACCTTGACCGGAATCAGAAACGGCGTGATGACGCCGGTAGCGATCATCTTGCTGCCGGCAGGCAGTGCAATCATCATCGGATAGGCCAGCAGATCGTAAATCTGCGCGGCCCACGGCATCAGGCAGAGGAATACGACCACCACCACAACAGCTGCGCGCACCACGCGATTGCGCAGTTCGATCAGATGAGAAATGAAGCTTTCTTGGAGTTCGCTAGTAGAAGATTCTGAGGTCATGAAAGAAGTCTACCTGCGACTAATCGGAATGGATTGAGGTGGAATGCGGATAAAAAATAGCGGCATGAACGAGCAATTTTTTGATGCATCTGACCGCTCAGTGAAACGAGCGTGATGAAGTGCTGCCGCTCCCGGTCGGACGGAATTTTGCTACCCGCGCCGCACCGGAAATCACGCGCGTCCGCCGACCGCTCTGATGCTTGAACCAGGTCGGCACCGCAGAAGTACGCGCCAGTTTTTTACGTCTAAACAATTTATTCTTGACCGCCATTTGTTCAGTTGTCGGTGTTGCGGTCAAGACGGTATCGTCGGTGCCGTCGTAAGCCTGTTTTGCACCAGACCAGATGCCCGCAATATCTTTTTCGGTATCGCTCACGGTTTTGTGAATGCTTTGCTCAACATCACTCGCCGCGTCTTTCACGTCCTTATGCATCTTGCGCAATTCGTCGATTTCAATCTCGCGACTCACTTCCGCTTTGACCTGATTGATGTAGCGTTGCGCGCGGCCATACAGTGTGCCTGCCATGCGGGCGACGCGCGGCAGTTTCTCGGGGCCGATCACGACAAGCGCGACCACACCGATCATGGCAAGTTTGGAGAGACCGAGATCAATCATGATGGGGCATCAGCGGGAGCCGACATGGCGGTTGCAACATACAGCCCGCCATGGCGCTCAGCTTTTCTGCTTTTCTTTCGCTTCGACTTCGATAGTGCCCTTGTCGGTTACTTGCGCAGCGGGTGCTGACTTGGCGGCGTCGCTCGCTTCTTCATCACCCTTCACGCCATCCTTGAATCCCTTGACGGCCTTACCAAGGTCCGAGCCCATGTTGCCAATTTTTTTGGTACCGAAAACCAGCATCACGATCACCAGAACGATGAGCCAATGCCAAATACTGAATGAACCCATATCAATTTCTCCTTGCCGAAACCAGCTCTCCGATTAGGATGCTGTTTCGTTTTACACTAAAAATTCATACCCAACTGCAGTCACGTTGGAGTCGATTCAGGCAGAACAGTTGCACGCGGGTGCTCGCAAATTCCGCGCAAATCCACTTACCGCTGCCCGCGCCACGGCTGTGGTCCGCCAATCACATGCAGATGCAGATGGTACACCTCTTGTCCGCCATCCGGTCCGGTGTTGAAGAGGGTTTTGAAACCTCCGCTGCCGTTCTCGTTGCCATTGCTACCACTGCTAACATAGCCACAACCTTGCTCAGCAGCGAGCTTCGGAGCCAGCAGCATCATCTTGGCGAGCAGGTCGGCATGCGATGCGGTGCAATCGGCAAGTGTTGCCACATGCAGCTTCGGAACGATCAAAAAATGTACTGGTGCCGCCGGATTGATATCGTGAAAAGCCAGCACGTCATCGTCTTCGTAAATGACTTTTGATGGAATCTGCTTTGCCGTGATCTTGCAGAAAATACAGTCGTTCATGCTGGTCTTTTTATCGGTGAAAAATAAAATGCGCAAAAAATTCGGGAAGTGAGTTTAGTCGCCGTTCTGCTCGCGTTCAATCAGTTTGCGGTTGGCTTTTTCTTCGATGCCGGAAATACCTTCACGCCGCGCCAATTCATCGAGTACCTGCTGCGGCGTCAGATTGAATTGTGCCAGCATGATCAATGAATGAAACCAGAGGTCGGCGCATTCATACAGCACTTTCGACGTATCACCATCGACTCGCGCATCCTTGGCAGCCATCACGGTTTCAGTCGCCTCTTCACCGATTTTTTTCAGGATCGCGTCATCGCCTTTTGAAAACAGCCGCGCCACATACGACGTGGCCGGATCGCCACCGTTAGCGATCTTGCGACTTTCAATCGCATCAGCAAGACGTTTCAAGGTAGTACTCATCGTGCGACTTGTCTGCGTCTGCGCAGACCCTGTATGAATTAATCGGTAACGCTTGGGCCACTGCTTTGGTAAATCGCACTCGGGTCGCGTAGTACCGGTTCAACCGCGTGCCACTCGCCTTCGCTCTCAGCGGCATCGAACCGCTGAAAAAAACAGGAATGCCGACCAGTGTGGCAAGCGATACCACCGCTTTGCACGACTTTCAACAGCACTACATCTTCATCACAATCAAGACGAATCTCATGCACGATCTGCTTGTGGCCAGATTCTTCACCCTTATGCCACAGCTTTTTGCGTGAGCGACTCCAGTACACCGCCTCACCAAGTTCAACTGTACGTGCCAACGCGTCGCGATTCATCCATGCAAACATCAACACGTCGTTAGAGCCGACTTCTTGTGCGATCACCGGCACCAACCCGTGCTCATCCCACTTGACCTTATTGAGCCACTTGGCTTTGACGCTCATAACAACCTCATCGGAATCTGTTGCGCCGTCATGAATTGCTTGGCCTCGGCAATCGTATGCTGGCCGTAGTGGAAAATGCTCGCGGCAAGTACTGCATCGGCGCGACCGAGCTTGATGCCGTCGGCCAGATCCTGCAAGCCACCGACTCCACCGGAAGCGATTACCGGGATCTGCACCGCGTCAGATACGGCAGCCGTCAACGCCAGATCAAATCCGCTCTTGGTACCATCGCGATCCATGCTGGTCAGCAGTAATTCACCGGCGCCCAACTCGGCCATTTTTTTTGCCCAGTCAATCACGTTCAAACCGGTTGCCTTGCGACCGCCGTGGCTGAATACTTCCCATTGATTGTCGCCGCTCCGTTTGGCGTCGATTGCGACCACGATGCATTGCGAACCATATTTGTGTGCGGCGTCAGCCACCAATTGCGGATTGGCGATTGCCGACGAATTGATGCTGACCTTGTCGGCACCGGCATTCAACAAGCGCCGCACGTCATCGACCACACGCACGCCACCACCGACAGTAAGTGGAATGAATACTTTGGATGCGACCGCTTCGATAATGTGCAAAATCAGATCGCGTTGATCAGACGTTGCGGTGATATCGAGAAACGTAATTTCATCTGCACCCTGATCGTCATAACGCTGCGCAATTTCAACCGGGTCACCGGCATCGCGCAATTCCAGAAAATTGATGCCCTTGACGACGCGACCCGCGGTCACGTCCAGACAAGGGATGATGCGTTTTGCCAGCGTCATGGCGCGTCGGCTGCCGGCGTGTCGGTGGGCTCAAGCGCATCGAACATCTCGTCAGTGAGCACATCGGCGCGCTCTTGTGCCGAACGCAAGTCGAGCGAGCCTTCGTAAATCGAGCGGCCACAAATTACGCCTTCGATGCCTTCAAACTGCACCGCGCATAGGGCTTCAACATCCTTGACGCTATGCACACCGCCGGAGGCGATCACCGGGATCGTCATGCTCTGCGCGAGTCGCACGGTGGCTTCCATGTTGATGCCGCCCATCATGCCGTCGCGCCCGATGTCGGTATAAACGATCGCTTCGCAGCCATAGTCTTCGAATTTTTTTGCGAGATCGATCACTTCGTGGCCGGTCAGTTTGCTCCAGCCATCGGTGGCCACCTTGCCATCACGTGCATCGAGTCCGACGATGATCTGACCCGGAAATGCGCTGCAGGCGTCATGCAAAAAGCCTGGGCTTTTTACTGCGGCAGTACCAATGATGATGTACGACAGGCCATCGTCGAGATAACGTTCGATGGTGTCGAGATCGCGAATGCCACCGCCAAGCTGCACCGGAATTTCTTCGATGTCGTGTTCTTCAGCGAAGTCGCGCACGGCCGCAATGATGGCTTTGACTGCCGCCTCATTTTTAGGCTTGCCGGCAAAAGCACCGTTCAGATCGACCAGATGCAGCCGTCGCGCCCCTTGCTGCAACCAGTGACGCGCCATGGCTGCCGGGTCTTCGGAAAACACGGTGGCCTGATCCATGTCGCCTTGTTTCAAGCGAACACAATGACCGTCTTTGAGATCGATAGCGGGGATGAGCAACATGGCGGCAGTAGTTTAGGGTGGGTGGTAAAAACGATCAAGTCGATCGCGCTCAAGGATTCCAGTGCACGAAATTACGATATAGCTGCAAACCGGCCGATGCACTTTTTTCAGGGTGAAACTGGGTAGCAAAAATATTGTCGCGCGCAACTGCACACGCAAACGGCGCACCGTAATCCGTCTCGCCAGCGATATGCAATGCTTCAGCAGGTTGTGCATAGTAACTGTGCACGAAATAAAAATAACTGCTGTCAGGGATGCCGTGCCAAAGCGGATGAGACTGCGTTTGGCGCACGCGATTCCAGCCCATCTGTGGCACCTTGAAGCGCGAGCCATCCTCCTGCACCTGACCATCGAGTTGGAATTTCACCACCTTGCCCGGCAACAATCCGAGGCACGGCGTATCACCTTCCTCGCTCCAGTCAAACAAGAGCTGCTCACCAACACATACGCCCAGCATCGGCTTGCTGCGCGCCGCTTCCATGATGACGTGCTGCAAGCCGGAGTCGTGCAAGCAACGCATGCAGTCTGGCATCGCACCTTGCCCTGGAAATACCAGTCTGTCGGCGTCAGCAATCTGCTGCGCATCGCCAGAAATCTGCACGTCGGCTTCGGGCGCAACATGCCGCAACGCTTGCGCTACCGAGCGCAAATTCCCCATGCCGTAATCGACAACTACAATTGTGTTCATGCTCGAAATGAGATTGTCGTGGTCTACAGACTACCTTTGGTGGACGGGATCGTTCCCGCCGAACGCGCATCGAGTTCTGCTGCCATGCGCAATGCACGGCCGAAAGCCTTGAAAACGGTTTCGCATTGATGATGGGCGTTCACGCCGCGCAGGTTGTCGATATGCAGCGAGACCAGGGCGTGATTGACGAATCCCTGAAAAAATTCATGGGTCAGATCGACATCGAATGCCCCGATCATCGAGCGCGTGAATGGCACGTGAAATTCGAGACCCGGCCGACCCGAAAAATCGACCACGACGCGTGACAACGCTTCATCGAGCGGCACATAAGCATGGCCATAACGACGCACACCTTTTTTATCGCCGATCGCCTTAGCAAACGCCTGACCCAGCGTGATACCGACATCTTCCACCGTGTGATGCGCATCGATATGCAGGTCGCCCTTGCAATCGATCTCGATATCGAACAGACCATGACGCGCAATCTGATCAATCATGTGATCAAGGAATGGCACGCCGGTATTGAGTTTTTGTATGCCGGTTCCATCAAGATTGATAGCAACGCGAATTTGTGTCTCGTTTGTGTTGCGGCTGACTTCGGCGGTACGGGCGGTCGACATGATTGGAATGGTCCAGATTACGATGAGAGTGATGCAGTAAATGCAGACAGGAATTGCGCATTCTCTTCCGGTGTACTGACGGTAATGCGCAAGCAATTCTGCAGCAGTGGGTGCATTTTACCCACATTTTTGATCAGCACTTTGCGGGTCAGCAGATTACCGAACACGGTCTCTGCGCTGACGCCCGCGCCTTGCACGCGAATTAGCAAAAAATTAGCCGCTGACGGGAATACTTCAATACCTGGCAATGCCGAGAGCGCAGTTGCCAGCAGCGTTCGTTGTGCGCGCAACGTGGCTGCCTGCGAGTCGAGAATATCGGCGTGTTCGAGCACGAATTCAGCGGCCGTCTGGGTCAGTACATTGATGTTATACGGCGGGCGGACCTTATCGAATTCCGTCAGCAATATGGCACTCGCTGCCATATAGCCGAGCCGGATTCCTGCAAGACCCAGCTTCGATACCGTGCGCATCACAAGTAAATTGTCGAACTCGGCCAAGCGCGGCATGAAGCTGGCTTGCGCGAACGGCTGGTAGGCTTCATCAACGATCACGACGCCAGTGTCCCCGACGGCGCGCAGAATCGTCACCATGTCGTCTGCATCAAACAAGGTACCGGTCGGATTATTCGGATACGCCAAATAGGTAATTGCGGGTAGATGCTGCGCAATCGCCGCCAGCATCGCCGGCAGATCGAGCGTCAGATCGGCACGCAGCGGCACACCGACAAATTCCAGCCCGGCCAGCTGAGCCGACATCGCATACATCACGAAGCCCGGAACAGGCGCCAGCACCTTTGCACCGGGTTTGGCGCACGCAACCGACACCATCGAAATCAATTCGTCCGAGCCGTTACCGAGAACAACATCAAAACCACCTGGCACACCGAGCTTTGCGCAGATATTTTTTTTCAATGCAGTGTACGACGGCACCGGATAGCGATTCATCGCTACATCGGCCAAACGCGCGCCAAGTTGCGCGCGCAATTCTTCTGGCAGCTGATACGGATTTTCCATCGCATCGAGCTTCAGGAAACCGTCGGCATTTTGCACGTGATACGGTGACAGCGCACGGATATCGGGGCGGATAATCTGGTCGATCAGCGACATGGTGAGGTGGGGTCCGGTTCGTTAAATCAAATTCTGTAGATCAAATTCGGTACATCAGATTCAGTAAATCAAATTTCCTCAATTACATTTCGACGGCCTGGTGTGGAGATCAAATTTGATTGATTGCATCCGGCAGCATCATCGTAACTTCTTCCGCCGCCAGCCGCTGCGCAATCAACGCGCAATAATCTGCATTCAATTCGAAACCGACAAAGTGTCGCTCGCAGCGTCGTGCCGCCACCGCTGTCGTGCCGCTCCCCATGAACGGGTCGAGCACAATGCCGCCTTGCGGGCACGATGCCTTGATCATCCGCTCGATAATTTCCAGCGGTTTTTGGGTCGGATGATCAGCCCGTTCGCGATGTTCGCGATGCAGGCGCGAGACGCTCCAGACATCCTTCGGGTTGTAACCTTGCTCCAGCCATTTGGCACCGACAAAAATCGAACGGGAACGGGCTTTTTTTGTTACGGCGTCGTACGGCACGCGAATCGCATCGAGGTCGAAATGGTAATCCTTGCCGTTGACGAAAAAACCGATCGTGTCATGTACCGATGAAAATCGCCGCACACTGCCACCCATCGACGGCACACGCCGATCCCAAATAATTTCGTTTTGCATCGTCATGCGCTGCTTGAGCAGTACGAAAATTTCGGGCGCGTGGCGCCATGTCAAAAAAATATACAAACTGCCGTTTGACTTCAACTTTGGTAACGCGGCATCAATCCAGCACGCCATCCACTGCAGATAATCCACGGTAGCGAGCTTGTCTGAGTCGTTGCCGTAATCTTTGCCGAGGCCATACGGCGGATCGGCCACGATCAAGTCGATCACGCCATCCGGGATACGTACCAACCCCTGCAGAGCGTCTTCACAAAAGACTTGATCGCGCCATGCATCCATTCACTCGAAGCGCAATTCAGCCGAACGTGCATGCGCTTGCAAGCCTTCGCCATACGCCAGCTCCGCTGCGATTTTTCCGAGCGTGACCGCACCCGCAGCACTGACCTGAATGATCGATGAGCGTTTCTGAAAATCGTACACACCGAGCGGCGAAGAAAACCGCGCCGTACGCGAAGTGGGCAGCACATGGTTTGGACCAGCGCAGTAGTCGCCAATCGATTCGGATGAAAAACGGCCGAGGAACATCGCGCCCGCGTGGCGAATCTGATCTGCCCAGTGCTGTGGATTTTCAGCAGAAATTTCGAGATGTTCGACAGCGATACGGTTCGCAATCTCGCATGCCTCTTCCATGCTGCGGACCTTGATCAGCGCGCCGCGATTGGTCAGCGACGTGGCAATCACGGCATGGCGCGGCATGGTTGGCAACAGCTTGTTGATGCTGGCCTCGACTGCTTTCAAATAGTCGGCATCGGGGCACAGCAAAATCGACTGTGCCAATTCATCATGTTCGGCCTGCGAAAACAAATCCATCGCGATCCAGTCGGGATCGGTGCTGCCGTCGCACAGCACCAGAATCTCGGAGGGTCCGGCAATCATGTCGATACCGACGGTGCCGAAGACACGGCGTTTTGCCGCAGCCACATAGGCATTGCCGGGGCCGACAATTTTGTCGACTTGCGGAATCGTTGCGGTACCGTAAGCCAATGCACCCACTGCCTGCGCACCACCAACCGTGAACACGCGATCGACACCGGCAATGGCTGCGGCCGCCAGCACCAGTTCATTTTTTACACCATCTGGCGTCGGTACCACCATGATGATTTCGCCCACGCCAGCAACCTTCGCCGGAATCGCATTCATCAATACCGATGACGGATACGCAGCCTTGCCACCGGGGACGTAGATACCGACGCGATCAAGCGGCGTAACTTTCTGGCCGAGCACGGTGCCGTCGGCTTCGGTGTAAGTGAAGCCTGCAGAACCGCATTCCAGTTTTTGCCGCGCATGATAACTGCGCACGCGATCAGCGGCCTGCTGCAATGCGTTGCGGCGCACCGGCGACAGATTGTTTAGCGCTGCGAGCAGCTCGGCTTGCGGGATTTCAAGGTCGGCAACGCTGCTGGCAGTGAGGCGATCGTACCGATTTGTGCAGTCGATCACGGCCGCATCACCGCGGGCTTTCACATCAGCCAAAATGCGTGCAGCTGCCTGATCGATGGCTGCATCTTCGCTTGCTTCAAACGCCAGCACGGCGTCGAGATTGCTTAAAAAATCAGCAGCGGTGGAATCGAGTTTTCGGATCGAGAGAGTCATGATTGTGCGTCGTCTTCAACAAGTAATTTAAACGGTGCGCGTCGCTTTTTCGAACGCGTCCAAAATCGGCTGCAGACGTTCGCGCTTCAATTTTAACGCTGCCTGATTAACTACCAGCCGCGCCGAGATATCCATAATGTGTTCGACTTCGACCAGGTTATTGGCGCGCAGTGTGCCACCGCTACTGACCACGTCGACGATGGCGTCGGACAGGCCAACGAGTGGTGCAAGTTCCATCGAGCCGTATAGTTTAATCAGATCGACATGCACGCCTTTGCTCGCAAAATGCTCGCGTGCCATCTGCACAAATTTCGTAGCCACCCGCAGCCGCGCACCGTGACGCACCGCGTTCTGGTAATCAAAGCCAGCTTGCACCGCGACCGACAAACGGCATGCGGCGATGTTCAGATCGATCGGCTGATACAGCCCTTCGCCGCCGTGCTCGACCAGCACGTCCTTACCGGCGACACCGAAATCTGCTGCGCCATATTGCACGTAAGTCGGCACATCCGACGCACGCACAATGATCACGCGTACGTGCGGATCGTTGGTCGGCAATATTAGTTTGCGCGAGGTTTCCGGATCTTCGGTGACCATGATGCCAGCGGCTTCGAGCAGGGGAATCGTCTCTTCGAAAATGCGGCCTTTCGACAAGGCCAGCGTCAACTGCTGCGACACGGGAATCGCACTCATCTGACACGCTCGATCTGTGCACCAACGGCTGAGAGCTTGACTTCCATGCGGTCGTAACCGCGGTCGAGATGATAAATGCGCTCGATCAGCGTTTGCCCCTGCGCCGCCAGACCGGCGATGACCAGCGATGCTGATGCGCGCAAATCGGTCGCCATCACCGGTGCGCCGACAAAGGTATCGATACCTTTGATAATCGCGGTATTACCTTCGATGTCGATTGCCGCGCCGAGCCGGTTCATCTCCTGCACATGCATGAAGCGGTTTTCAAAAATAGTTTCGGTCACGTGACTGGTGCCATCCGCGATGCAATTCATGGCCATGAATTGCGCCTGCATATCGGTTGGAAATCCCGGATATTCGGTGGTGCGAAAGCTCACACATTTTGGCCGCGCAGCCATCTGCGCACGAATCCAGTCGGGACCGGAAGTGAGAATAACGCCGGCTTCGCGCAGCTTGTCGAGCGCCGCATCGAGAATATCGCTGCGGGTGTTTTTGAGTACCACATCGCCGCCAGCAGCCGCGACCGCACATAAAAATGTACCGGTTTCAATGCGGTCGGCGATCACCACATGCTCGGCACCGTGCAGGCGTTCAACCCCTTGAATCACCAGACGGTCTGTGCCGATGCCATCGATCGTCGCGCCCATCTTCACCAGCAAATGCGCGAGGTCCGTGACCTCGGGTTCGCGCGCTGCATTTTCGAGTACGGTTTGGCCTTCTGCGAGCGTGGCAGCCATCAACAGGTTTTCAGTCCCAGTGACGGTAATCATGTCGGTCACGACCCGCGTGCCCTTGAGTTTTTTGCAGCGTGCGTGGATGTAGCCTGCTTCGATACGGACCTCGGCCCCCATTGCCTGCAAGCCCTTGATGTGCTGATCGACCGGCCGCGAGCCAATCGCGCAGCCACCCGGTAGCGATACCTTCGCCTCACCAAAACGCGCGAGCAAGGGACCGAGCACCAGAATCGATGCGCGCATCGTCTTGACCATTTCGTACGGCGCTTCAAGCTTGTCGATTGCCGCGCCATTCAGCATCAGGTGACTACCGTCCTGCTCGGCCCGCAAACCCATCTGTCGCAGCAGCTTCAACATCGTGGCGACATCCTGCAACTGCGGCACGTTGGCTAGCTGGACCGAGTCAGCCGTCAACAAACCCGCGCACAAAATTGGCAACGCCGCATTTTTTGCGCCAGAAATAACGATTTCGCCCGACAGGCGGTTGCCGCCAGTGATCAGTAACTTATCCATTATTGCGCGAACTCTTCCGGGGTCAGGGTCTTCATCGACAGCGCATGAATTTCTTCGCGCATGCGGTCACCCAGTGCGGCGTAGACCAGTTGATGCCGCTGGATCAGACGCTTGCCTGCGAAGGCGCTGGAGACAATCACTGCCTTGAAATGCTGACCGTCACCTTCAACTTCGAGATGGCTGCAGTCGAGGCCGGCGGCGATATAATTTTTGACGAGTTCAGGAGTCGGGAACATGGTTCGAATCTGGCAAAGTTAAATTAGTGGCGCAGCTTGTAGCCGCTCTTGAGCATGCCGACCGCAAGGGCAGACAAGCCGATTGTGAAAGCAGCGACGATGGAAAAGCTGATCAGTGGGTTGATATCTGACTGGCCAAAAAAGCCAAAACGGAAACCATCGATCATGTAAAAAAATGGGTTGAAACGCGATATGGTCTGCCACACCGGCGGCAGCGAGTGGATCGAATAAAACACGCCGGATAGAAATGTCGCCGGCATGATCAAAAAGTTTTGAAACGCCGCTAGCTGATCGAATTTCTCTGCCCATATGCCGGCGATCAGCCCCATCGTACCCAGCATCGTCGCACCCATCAACGCAAAAATCAGAATCCACCACGGCGCAATAAAGTTCAGATGCGCGAACCAGGCAGTGATCACGAACACCCCTGCGCCAACTGCAAAACCGCGCACCACCGCGGCGAGTACATAGGCGGAAAACAGCTCCCAGTGCGACAGCGGTGGCAGCAGGACGAAAACCAGATTGCCCGTGATCTTGGACTGGATCAATGAAGAGGATGAGTTGGCAAACGAATTTTGCAACACGCTCATCATCACCAAGCCGGGAATCAAAAACGCGGTATAGCGCACACCCGGATAGACCTGCACATGCTCTTCCAGCACATGACCAAAAATCAGCAAATACAGCATCGCTGTCACGATCGGCGCAGTCAGCGTTTGAGTCGCAACTTTCCAGAAGCGCAAAATTTCTTTGTAAAACAGGGTCTGAAAGCCGATCATTTTTCACCTTCCATAATTTGCAGGAAGACGTCTTCGAGATCAGCTTGTTTCAATTGCATGTCGTCAATCACCGCACCGTTCTCACGCAACCGGGCAAGTATCGGCTCAACATCATTGTATTCGTTGACCCGCAATGTGAATTGGTTACCGGACACCAGCTCATGCGGATGCGTAACCAGCGGCTTCAAACTGTCGGGTAGCGACCCACTGGCGAGCGTCACGACAAGTTGCGAACCCGAGATACGCTTGATCAGCGCAGCGGTCGAATCCAGCGCTACTACCTGTCCCGCCTTCAACATAGCAATACGGTTACACAGCGCTTGCGCTTCTTCGAGATAGTGCGTAGTCAGCACGACAGTGTGACCTTCGCGATTCAGACGCGCGATGAATTTCCACAAAGTCTGGCGCAGCTCGACATCGACACCTGCGGTCGGCTCGTCGAGCACAATCACGGGCGGCCGGTGCACCAGCGCCTGCGCGACCAGCACGCGGCGTTTCATGCCGCCGGAAAGCGAGCGCATGTTGGCATCGGCCTTGTTGGTCAGATCGAGGTGATGCATGATTTCGTCGATCCACTTGTCATTATTCTTCAGTCCAAAATAGCCGGACTGCATACGCAAGGTTTCGCGCACGGTGAAAAACGGATCAAATACCAGCTCTTGTGGCACCACGCCCAGCTTTGAGCGCGCAGCGCGATAGTCGGTGACGACGTCGTGACCTTCAATACAAACGCTGCCGGCGTCGGCGCGATTCAAGCCGGCGATGATCGAAATGAGCGTGGTCTTGCCTGCACCATTCGGGCCGAGCAGGCCGAAAAATTCGCCGCGTTCGATCTTCAGCGAGACGCCATCAAGTGCTCGCAGAGTCCGGTAATTTTTCTGGACGTTGGTGATTTGTATTGCAGCCATGTGGCAAAGTCCGCGATTAATTTGCGATGATCACGCGATAAAAAAATGATGAATCGGCACTCGATCGGGACATCCGCGCCGCGTTTAGAGGCAATTGCACGCTCGCAACGCGCCAATCGAGAAAAGCTTTTGATTATAGGGGAATTTTCGTGCTCAGGCCTGAACCTGGGCGAACCAAAGCTACTGTTTCAGCGCTTCAGTGATGGGACGCTTCTTGACGGGCAAGGCTATTCGCTGCATCAATCTTGAGCAGATCAGCCACGCCGTAGACAGCAATCAGACTGATCAGACTCGGCGACACACCCGATAACTGGAGATTGATGGCTGCCTTGCGCGCAGCGCGCTGCCAGTTCAGTAAAACGGCTACCGAACTAGAATCAACCGCCGTGACATTGGCCAGATCGAACTGCGTTTGCCCGGCCTCAATCGCACGCAGACCGTCGTCCATTGCCGCTTGGGCGTGGTCGATGGTCATTGCGTGCGTGGGCTGATACATGGGCTGATACCTTGGCTAATGCTTGGGCTAATACCTGTGCTAATGATTAGGCTAATACCTGGTGCTGATCCGTACTCTGAATCAAGAAGCAGTTTTGCTCTTGGCTGCGGTAGCGGCAGCCAGTTTTTTGTTTTTGTCCGACAGCGCCTTGATCAAGCCATCAATACCGCCCTTGGAAATTTCGGTAGAAAAGGTGCTTTTGTAGCTTTCAACCAGCCACGCGCCAAGTACATTGACGTCATAAATTTTCCAGGCGCCGGCTTCTTTTTCGAGGCGGTAGTTGATCATGATCGGCTCGCCACGGCTTTGCAAAACTTCGGACCGCACTTCGACATCGGTATCACCAGCAGCCGCGCGCATTGGCTTGAACTGCACTTTTTGATCGCGTACCTGGCTGATTGCGCCAGAGTAGGTGTAGACCAGCAAGCTACGGAATTCAGTCGTCAACTGCTTTTGCTGCTCCGGTGTCGCCTCGCGCCAGAAACGACCGGCGGCCAGCGATGTCATTTTTTGAAAATCGACCGACGGCAGGATTTTTTCTTCAACGACTTGCAGTACGCGTTTTTGATTACCGCCTTGAATATCCTTGTCGGTCTTGGCGATATCAAGCACTTCCTGGCTAATGCGCTTGACCAGTGCATCGGGCGCTTCGATATCCGCAGCGACAGCATTCGCCGCGAAAGACAGAGCTGTAACCGAAATAGTGGCAAGCAAATATTTTTTAAATGAATTCATGATTTTCCGTGTTGGTGAACTGGCGTGGAAGGTCTCGCACGCCCAGCATTAACTATTTTGAGGCAGGATCGGATGACACAAGTGCGGTGGTCATCGTGTTACCAGTTGATGATTCAGCATTCAGGCTGACCGGAATTGCCGGTGTAACCGCAATGGTTTCTACTGGTTGAACGGCCATTTCGGATTCAACTACCGCTACGTGGGGACCGTTTTCTGCGTCGTTTTGCGTCAGATCATCCTTCTTGCGCGGACCTGCTTCACCATCATGAATCTTGCTTTCGCGTCGCTGCAAATACGCATCGCGAATAAATTCATAGCGATCAATTGCGGCATCTTCGACCAGTGACGAGGCGTCCAGCACGCTGGCACGTACATCAACGACCCGCACCAAATTAGCCGCAATGCGCGCTCTCGGCGATTCTGCGTAACTGACCGGATCACCGGCAAAATCGATCGGCGTCGCCAACGTATCACGCAACGTAGAGGAACCCAGCAGCGGCAGCACAACATATGGACCGGATTTAACACCCCAGACACCCAACGTCTGACCGAAGTCTTCCTTATGCTTTTGCAAACCTGCCTCAGAACCGATATCGAGCAGTCCGCCGAAGCCAAGCGTGCTGTTAACTGCCACGCGCATCATATCGTTGAGTCCAGCTTCCACTTTGCCTTGCAACAAATTGTTAACCGACGTCCAGACATCTGCCAGATTGCCAAAAAAATTGCCAACACCGGTTTGCACAAACGACGGCAGAATATTTTTGTAGGCAATTGCAGCGGGTTTCAATGCGACGCGATCAAGACCGTCGTTGAAGCTGAACACCGCGCGGTTGAACCCCTCGAATGGATCAACCGGATTATTGCGCGTGGTCGCACAACCCGACATGGCGGCGACCAACAGCATGGCTGTGATAGTTTTCGTTACTGCATTCATTTTTTTTCGTCCTTTCCCTCGGCTGCCTTGCTGAACAAAAACTGACTGATCAGGTTCTCCAGCACAATTGCCGACTGCGTCATTTTGATTTTATCCCCAGCCACGAGATTATTGGTGTCACCGCCCGGCTCGATTCCGATGTATTGCTCACCCAGTAATCCCGAGGTCAGGATTTTGGCAGAACTGTCTTTCGGAAACTTGTACTGGCTATCCATATTCAATGTCACGGATGCCTGAAAACTTTTATCGTCGAACGTAATGGCAGCAACCCGGCCTACCACCACGCCGGCGCTCTTAACCGGTGCGCGTGACTTCAGACCACCAATATTGTCAAAGCGTGACACGACCGGATAGGTTTTGGCAAAGGATAGCGCGCTCAGATTGCCTGCCTTCATCGCAAGAAAAAATAGCGCAGCTATACCCAGCAGCACAAAGAGGCCAACCCAGAGGTCCAATGATTTTCGTTGCATAACTCCGTACCTTAGCGAAAAGGGTAAAACAAATTTGCGTCTGATTAATAACTGCGTACTGCCTTGTCGGCAGCACAATAAAAAGAGGTTACTCGAACATTAACGCCGTCATCAAAAAATCCAGGCCCAGCACCAATAACGAACCGATAACCACGGTTCGCGTGGTTGCTCTCGCTACACCTTCCGGCGTTGGTTGCGCTTCATAGCCCTGGAACAGCGCCACAAAGGTCACTGCAAAGCCGAACACCACGCTTTTGAGCGCGCCATTGGCAATGTCTTTCCAGACATCCACCCCCGCTTGCATCTGCGACCAAAACGCGCCTTCATCAACGCCGATCATCAACACGCCGACCACATAACCACCCACGATGCCGACTGCACTGAACAGTGCCGCCAACAACGGCATTGCGATTACTCCTGCCCAGAAACGCGGTGCCAGCACTCGCTGGATAGGGTCGACCGCCATCATTTCCATCGCCGACAATTGCTCGCCCGCCTTCATCAGACCAATCTCTGCGGTCAGCGACGTACCAGCCCGACCGGCAAATAGTAATGCTGTGACTACTGGACCGAGCTCGCGTGTCAGCGACAGCGCAACCAGCAAACCGAGCGCCTGCTCCGAGCCATACTTGTTGAGCGTGTAATACCCTTGCAAGCCCAAAACGAAGCCGACAAACAAACCCGACACCGCAATAATTACCAGTGAATAATTGCCGATGAAATGAATCTGGTCAGTGATCAGGCGCGGCCGGCGCAGCAAGCCCTTGGTGGCGATGAAAATCGCTAAAAATGCCCGCGCTGAATACCCCAGCCCTTCTAGAAACTCGCGCACGCCGCGTCCCAAACCCGTCAATCCGCTCACGATCATCGGGCCTCCTCCAACCCGAAATCGTGCGCCAGCGAACTGCCCGGAGTGTGAAATGGTACCGGCCCATCAGCCTCGGCGTGGACAAACTGTTTGACGTAAGGATCGGTCGATGCGCGCAAATCAGCGGGAGTGCCTTCAGCGACGATTTTCCCCTGCGATAGAAAATACACGTAATCAGCAATCAAAAACGATTCGTCGACATCATGCGACACCAATATCGAGGTTGAGCCCAGCACATCGTTAAGTTCGCGGATAAGATTAGCGGTCACGCCCATCGAAATCGGGTCGAGACCGGCAAATGGCTCGTCGTACATGATCAATTCAGGGTCCAGCGCAATCGCTCTTGCCAGCGCAACGCGCCGAGCCATACCGCCAGACACTTCGGACGGCTTCAACGTCGCTGCATTACGCAGGCCGACAGCCTGCAGCTTCAGCAGCACCAGATCATGGATCAGCTGCTCGGACAGGTTGGTATGTTCACGTAGCGGAAAAGCGACGTTGTCAAATACGCTCAAATCCGTGAACAAGGCGCCATGCTGGAATAGCATGCCCATTTTGCGACGCAGCGCGAATAACTCTGCGCGAGAGAGCTTGTGCACTACCGCGCTACCAATACGCACTTCACCGGATTTTGGTGCCAGCTGCCCACCGATCAAACGCAGGATCGTCGTTTTTCCCGAACCTGACCCACCCATCACAGCAATAATTTTTCCCTTAGGAAACTCCATTCGGATACCGGACAGGACCGAACGTTCGCCATAAGAAAAATGCAGGTCGTGAATTTCAGCCAGATTGGGCACGTTGTCGCTTGGTGGATACAAAACCGCAATTGTAGAGCAGATCGATGGTGAGCTTCTTGCATTGCATCATTCACCGCGCTTCCGATACAAAATGCGCGCCATGAGCGCGCATTTTATGGTGTTACTCACCGTATCAACGTGGCAATACAGACTCACCCATCAAGAATTCGTCGACAGCGCGCGCACACTGACGACCTTCACGAATCGCCCACACCACCAACGATTGACCGCGACGCATGTCCCCCGCAGCGAACACTTTATCAACCGTTGTTTTATAACAGCCCTCGCCGTCAGTGGTCGCCTTGGCATTACCGCGGTTATCCATGTCAACACCGAATGCCTGCATTACTTGCGCCACAGGAGACACGAATCCCATCGCCAGCAAGACCAGATCGGCCTTCATTTCGAATTCCGAATTCGGCACTTCCTGCATGCGACCATCTTTCCACTCAACGCGTGCAGCAATCAGCTTGTCGACTTTACCGTTACTGCCTTCGAGTCGCTTGGTGGCCACTGCCCAGTCGCGCTCGCAACCTTCTTCATGCGACGACGACGTGCGCAACTTGGTCGGCCAGTACGGCCACACCATTGGCTTGTTTTCCTGATCTGGCGGCTGCGGCATCAATTCAAACTGCGCGATGGAGGCTGCGCCATGCCGGTTCGACGTACCAACGCAATCCGAACCGGTATCACCGCCGCCGATCACAACCACGTGCTTGCCGGTTGCCATCAATTGATCCTTGACCTTGTCACCGGCATCGACCTTATTTTGCCACGGCAAGAAATCCATCGCGAAATGCACACCGCTGAGTTCGCGTCCCGGCACCGGCAAATCGCGTGGCTGCTCGGCACCACCAGCAATAATTACCGCGTCGAACTCTTTGTCGATCTGTTCAGGCGAAATGGTTTCTTGCGCCCAGTTATTTACATTCGCAGGAAAATCCTTGCCGACAAGTACGCCGGTGCGGAACACGACACCTTCGGCTTCAAGCTGCTCAACGCGCCGATCGATATGAATTTTTTCCATCTTGAAATCGGGAATGCCGTAGCGCAGCAGACCACCGACCCGGTCGCTTTTCTCGAATACGGTGACATCATGGCCGACCCGTGCCAATTGCTGTGCCGCCGCTAAACCAGCTGGCCCGGAACCGACGATGGCGACTTTCTTGCCGGTCCGCGTGGCAGACGGCTGCGGTACGACCCAGCCGTTTTCCCAACCTTTGTCGATGATGAAATGTTCAATCGACTTGATACCCACCGCATCGCTGTTGATGCCCAGCGTGCAGGCGCTTTCGCACGGCGCTGGGCAAATACGGCCGGTGAATTCGGGGAAGTTATTGGTCGAGTGCAGCGTCTCCAACGCTTCCTTGTAACTTCCGCGATAGACCATGTCATTCCAGTCAGGAATGATGTTATTGACCGGGCAGCCACTATTACAAAACGGAATACCACAATCCATGCAGCGCGCGCCTTGTACCTTGGCGTCTGCATCAGTCAGCGTGATGATGAATTCCTTGTAATGCTTCGTGCGCAGCGTCGGTTCCTCGCTCGCCTCTTTCAGGCGCTGGAATTCCATAAAGCCGGTGATTTTTCCCATAATTTATCCTGGTAGATGCGCCCCCGTCGAAACGGGTGGCGGCAAGATTATTCGTATTTTTCGTCTACGGTTTGGTCATTCAGCACTTCAGGCAGTCACTTTTTCTTTTGCTTCCTGCTTGCTACGTGCTGCTTCCATTTCACCCAGCGCACGCTTGTATTCGGTCGGGAAGACCTTCACAAATTTGCTGCGCATCGTGCTCCAATCATCCAGCAAATTGCGCGCACGCGTGCTGCCGGTGTATTTGAAATGCCGCTCGATCAGGCTCTTCAAAATTGCCTCGTCGGTTTGACCGGCGCCACCGCGCAACAGACTATGCCAGTGGGCTTGCGCGACGTTGGATTCCTGCTCAGCGTGCAACAGCACGGGCTCCAACGTTACCATCGCCATGTTGCAGCGCGCAGCGAAGTCACCGTCCGGATCGTAGACATAGGCGATACCGCCCGACATACCCGCGGCAAAATTACGCCCGGTACTTCCAAGTACAACGACCGTACCGCCGGTCATGTATTCGCAACCATGATCGCCAGTGCCTTCGACCACAGCAGTCGCACCTGAATTACGTACCGCAAAACGCTCACCAGCCACGCCATTGATGAAGGCTTCACCCGCAATAGCGCCGTACAACACGGTATTGCCAGCGATGATGTTGTCAACTGCCCGGCCGCGGAATTCGGTATTCGGCCGCACGATAATGCGTCCACCCGACAAACCCTTGCCGACATAATCGTTGCCTTCGCCGACCAGATCGATGGTGATGCCGTGCGCAAGGAAGGCGGCGGCTGATTGGCCGGCGGTACCCTGCAACTGAATATGAATCGTATCGTCCGGCAAACCTTCATGACCGTATTTTTTGGCGACTTCGCCTGACAACATCGTACCAACCGTGCGGTTAACATTTTTGACCGGCGAGATAAATGACACACGCTCACCTTTGTCGATCGCCGCACGGGCTTGTGCGATCAGTTTGTGATCCAGTGCTTTTGCCAGCCCGTGATCTTGCCCGCTGACGTGATAACGCGCTTCGTCGAACGGCATTTCCGGCAAGTGGAACACGCGGCTGAAATCGAGCCCCTTGGCTTTCCAGTGCGTGATCGCTTTCGATTTATCGAGCAAGTCAGCGCGACCAATCAATTCATCGAACGTAGCGATACCAAGTTGCGCCATGATTTGACGCGCTTCTTCGGCAACGAAGAAAAAGAAATTGACGACATGCTCAGGCTTGCCGGCAAACTTTGCACGCAACACCGGATCTTGCGTCGCCACGCCAACTGGGCAAGTGTTCAAATGGCATTTGCGCATCATGATGCAGCCTTCGACCACCAGCGGCGCAGTAGCAAAACCAACTTCGTCTGCGCCCAGCAAGGCGGCAATCACCACGTCGCGACCGGTCTTGATCTGGCCGTCGGCCTGCACCCGAATGCGGCTGCGCAAACGGTTGAGCACCAACGTCTGTTGGGTTTCGGCGAGACCGAGTTCCCAAGGCGTTCCCGCATGCTTGATCGACGACAACGGCGACGCGCCGGTACCACCATCATGACCGGCGATCACCAAATGATCGGCTTTGGCTTTTGCAACCCCGGTGGCCACCGTGCCGACACCAACTTCGGACACCAATTTGACTGAAATCGATGCGTTCGGGTTGACGTTTTTCAGATCATGAATCAGCTGCGCCAGGTCTTCGATCGAATAAATGTCGTGGTGCGGCGGTGGCGAGATGAGGCCGACACCAGGCACCGAATAACGCAGCTTGCCGATGTACTTGGTGACCTTGCCACCCGGCAGCTGGCCGCCCTCACCGGGCTTGGCGCCTTGCGCCATCTTGATCTGGATCTGGTCGGCGGATGTCAGGTATTCGGCCGTGACGCCAAAACGCCCGGAGGCGACCTGCTTGATCTTCGAGCGCAGCGAATCGCCAGCATTGAGCGCGTAGTCGGCCTCGATCACGTCTTTG
>JAYTZV010000315.1:0-23689 GCA_043741695.1 Burkholderiales bacterium | reverse complement strand
GCGCTCGACCACGATTCAATGACGCTGGAACAGCTGTCTACGTTGCCAACGCTGCAAAAACAGTCGCTGGCCGACATCATTAAAGTCGCGGTCATCTTGGTCATGTCTGAACAGGCCGTGCTGTATGCAGCCAGTGCGCGAGGCACTGCAGGGGCGCGGCGCATCAACGCATTACTGGCACGGGAGGCGCGCCATACTGACGCCTGCGATACCTTTGCGTCTGCGGTAGCGGGCAACGGTATCTCGATGAATATCGTCGAGCGATTGGTGTATCTGCTGCTCTGCCAAAACGGGCCCGATATCGATACTGGCGTCATGATCGATGCCGTGCATGATCTGCTCGAACATCGTCAACGACGGCTGCGCAAGGGTGGCAAGCCGATCGAATCTGACGAAGAAAATCTGGCAGAAATCACGCGTCACGTTGTTGCCACGCGAGTGCACAAGATCGGTATCTGGACGCGTCTCGGTATACTCGACGCTTTTGCCACGGCAGAAGATGCAAGAACGCTTCCGCTGCACAGCGTCACTGCTGCTCAGGGTTAGCGCTGGTCAGCTTCAGCGCTGGACAGCTTCAGCGCTGCTCAACTTCAGCGCTGCTCAGCTTTAGAAATGGCGCTGGACAATTTCAGCGAACGCCGCTTCAGCAGACAAGCCGTTGCGCATCATTACGCTGATCTCGTCAGTGTGCGCATTGATACCCGCTGGCAGGCTCGCACGGTTGGCCTTGAAATAGGCGTACTTCGCTGCATCGACCAAATCGGCTGCCTTGGCGGTTGCCGTCGTCGCACGTGCAGCAGGCTTCGATGGCTTTGCCTGTTTGACGATGGCGCTGCGGCTGATCCCTGCGCCCGCAGCTTGAATCTGTTCCAACGTCAGCAGCGGTGTCGCATTACTGCCCTCAAATTCCGCATCCTGCGCCTGCATCAAATGGTGATTGCCATCGAATGTCATTTTTTTATTAGCGCTGTTCTGCACTTGATAATTCGGTTTTGCGCCAGGCGTGGTCAGCGCAAACTGCACCCGGTCGCCATAGGCAACCATTTGTGCAACCACCTGCTTTACATAATCTGCTGGCAGGGTGTCGAGTTTGCCGTTCCAGCGTTTGCTTCGTGAAGTAGCCACAATCAATATCCAATCAGGTAAAACAAGTAAAGGTACAGCGCGATAAATCAGTTGTTCGTCGTGTGCAGTAGCCCATCACAGACAGTACTCAAACGGCCGGTTTTCGCGCCGCTTTAATATTCAGCGTGTCTTTCAAAAATACCAACGCTCGCTGCAGGGTGGTGTCGGAATCATCCAGCACGCGCTGTTCAGCTTCCGGTAAAAATTCGCTTTCCCACTGCGACAGCAGACTGTCATTCAATTCGAACGGTGCCGAGCGACGGATGAACGCAACCACGGCTTCGCTATCAAAACCCTGCTTGCGTACGCGTCGTATCATTGTGCGCGCTTCCGTCTCGGTGATCGTCGTCTTTGGTTTGATATCGGTCGCCAAGCACATGAAAAGGGTTAGACGTGAATATGGATCGTCTTTGCCTTTGGTAACTGCCTGCCATTCGTCAGATACAAAACCGGCAAAGCTGTCGACGTCGTCGAGGTCCGCATCGCGTAAAAAGTAACGCACTTCCAGAATGTTCAGCACTGCCGGCAATGGCTGCGCCGCATTGGCGATCAACGGACCATCCTGTTTGTCGATTTCGCTGCGGATCGACTCGGCCACCACATGATGCGGCATCGGTACATCGTCAAGCACCGATTTGGCGATACGCAACCGACCTTTGACCGCAGCGGCCGCGCGCAGCGCGACAATCAGCTTGCTGAATTCACCGTGGTTCGGCACTTTGTCTAACCCACCGTGGCGCGCAAGAATGGCCGTACGGATCACCGCTTCGAGCGGTACAAAATCGAGCGTGGAACGCGCGATGTGCATGTCCTCACAAAACCAGTGCGCCGCCTCGATGACTGCTGCCACATCGAGCCGACGCTTGCGCTCCTTGCGATAACTCGCCAGCGTGAATGGTTTGACCAGCGTGCGCTCGTTTTGAAAATCCATCAGCGACTGACTTTTAACATCACCACTGATAGTCGTCTCAGGCAGCGCATGCAACTGTTTCAGCAAATCGTTACCGCTGCGCGAATGGAATAAAAAACTGTTGTCTTGCAGCGATTGCGCTGCACGATCCAGGTCACCACCAGTGCTCTCTTCCAGATACAAACTGACGAGGCTCACAATGCGTCGCCGCGCATTTTCCAGATCAGCCTGCAGATGGCTGGTACCGAAATGTTCAGCAACTTGTACCGCGCCCTTGGCACCATCCTTGATGATGGCTTCGCAGCGCGCATGGTCGATGATGCGCTGACGCAGGCCATGCGTAAGCGCTTTTTCAAAAAACGGACGGCGGTCGACTAACGCGACGGCTTGTTTGGAATCGGTCATGGACTGCACCCGATTACAACGCCGATTCTTCGGACGGATCGCGCGGCTTTTTAACAGCCGTTGGCGCCGCAGCAGGCCGCATCATCGGCGGCGCACCTGGTGCTTCGCCCAAACCTTGCCCCGACATTTCCAACTCGGCTTCGGCTTTCAGGCGCTGCTTCAAATGGATTTTCAATTGCGGAAGAATCTGCTCGAACATATCCGGATGATCGTGTTTCAACAACCAGGTCAACTCTTTCCAGTCATGGTCGCTGGCTTCGGATTTATCGATCTCGTCACCCTCTTCCGAATGCAGATGATTGAAAGTACCGTAGTTAGCGAAGTGCACGACCGCCTCATCACGGTCGCACAAGTAATCGACCAGCGCCTCGCAGCCACCATCGATCTCGCCGATGGCTTCCAGAAAATCACTGCTCTGATTATCGTCGCGGAATAACACCGCATTGACCATGCCACGCAGATGCGTGTGCGTGTGGTCACCATACAAGCGCTCCATCACTAACGCACGAGCGAATTGTTCGGGCGTCACCACCAGACTCACGACCGATTCGCGTGATGCGTCGAATTCGCGGATCACTGCGAGCAAATCTTTCGGCGGCATTTGTTCGAGCACGGCGACCAGAGCGTGATCACCATCGGATTCTGCGAGCGACACCAGCGCAAATTCAGCACCGGCGATATCACCAGCCCGAATCAGGTTGGCGGCTTTGACTACGAGTTCGTTGGACATGACGAGGAATAAAAAAACGTTTTTAAAATGGGGAAATTGGATCAGCGCGAGAGCCGGTGAATATGTCGATGCACGCTCGTCTCAGGATGAATTCTGGTGCGACTGACGTTCGACACAGCTTGACGTTACTCGCGCTTGTCGAATCCCTGCTCGCTCATCCAGTCAGCACCGGCTTCATCAAGATCGCGTTCGTCATCGTCATCGCTGCGACCGTTTTCGCCTTCATCGTGTTCGTCGCTATCGTCCTCGCGCGCGGCGCGTGAACTGCCTGCCGAATTTGAATACAAATATTCCAGACACGCGACCGTCAACATGAAGCGCTCACCACCCGGTGCCGCCAGCGCCTGGGCTACCAGTGCCTGCATCGGCGGCGACATCTGCAAAGTCAAGGCCAGTGCGTCCCAGTCAGGGAACTCGTCCGGTTCGGTCAGTGACAGGTTGTACATCGCCTGCAAATTATCGAAATGCAGCTCGCCGTGAAATACCACCGCGACCATTTCGGGCGCCGTATCAATCATCGGTAAAAGCGCAGCAAACTGGCTGCGCTTTTCTTTCAGACGCTTGGCAAGCACGTCGTTGCCTTCGGAGTCGCTCTGCAAATCTTCCAGCTCGGCCTTGTAGGCTTTCGAGAGGTCTTCAAAATAATGGGATAGGCTCATTGCAGGACATTCGTCAGGTAGGTTCTAAAAATTTCTTCGGCGGTTTCGAGTGGATCATCGAGCAAGCTACGACGACGGCTTTCATCGTAAGCATGACGTTTGCCGGCATCCGCCAAAACCTCATACGCCTGTTGCACTTCACGAAACCGCTGCGGCGCATCGTCTGCCGTATTTCGGTCAGGATGAAATTCCGACGCTTTTTTTCGATACGCGTTTTTGATGGCAGTCGCTGACGCGTCACTCTCCAGACCGAGCAGGGCGTAATAATTTTTCATGCGTGGGATGGTGAGGCGGTTAGCGTGGTGCGCAGCGGTGCACTACGATGCGAGCAATTCTGCAAACACCATTGATTGGCAATACCCAGAGGATACCACGCGAGGTGGCCGGAAGCGGGTGTGCCGGGGATGGCGGGTGTGGCACACAACAGCGGTGCCGGGTTAATCGATGAAGCTGCGAAGTGACACTGCAAAGCAGCGATCAAATTTGCATATTCATGATGTCCTGATAGGCCGCCACCAGTTTATTACGCACCTGCACCGTTGCCTGCAAACCGATATTGGCTTTCTGCCCCGCGATCATCACATCAGACAGACTGACCTTGTCGTCGCCGAGCGCAAAGCGATTACCCAGTGCTTCCGCAGTTTTTTGTGATGCATTGACACCATCCAGCGAGGCCTTCAGCGCGTCGGCGAAGCCGACCTTGCCGGGCGTCTGCGCCGTAGGATTAACGGCATTGATGCCAGCCTCGGGGCGCGTTGCGGCCGCTTTCAGCTGGCTAATCATGGCTTCAATTCTGCCGGCGTCAATCATCATGGGTTTCATGGCTTGCATCCTGTCTTCATCAATTCGATTGCCCGACGATTTCTGCTCGACGTCTGCCCAATTCGTGCTCAGTACCAGCAGACGGCTTTTTCACAGCCATACGGTAACAAGCCATCTGCGCGCTCATGAGGCCGAGAACGCAGGCAAATCGCGTTCTGTTCAAAGGATTGATTTAAAGCAATTAAACGACAATCATGACGGGGGCAACTCGCCCGTGCAAAGGACATCATGAACGCAGCACGTCAACACCGACTTCATCTGGGAGCCGCATCATGGCAGTGAACGCCAACGGAATCGTTACGCAAAATCCGGTCATGAGCTTTGCCGAATCGGAAGGTGGCCGCAACCTGCTGTTGATGATGGGCGCTGCGATTGTGATCGCGGTGATGGCCGGTGTCTGGATGTGGAGCCAGCAGCCGGATTACCGCGTATTGTTTTCGAACTATTCGGATCGCGACGGTGGCGCGATCGTCACGCAACTGCAGCAGATGAATATTCCGTACAAATTTGCCGAAGGCGGTGGTGCGATCCTGGTACCAGCCGGGCAAGTGCATGATGCACGCTTGCGTATTGCCGCACAGGGATTACCGAAAGGCGGCAACGTCGGCTTCGAGCTGATGGAAAATCAAAAACTCGGCGTCTCGCAGTTTTTGGAGCAAGTCAATTTTCAGCGCGCGCTGGAAGGCGAACTGGCGCGTTCGATCCAATCGATCAGCGCAGTCGAATCGGCGCGCGTGCATCTGGCGCTACCAAAAGCGTCGGTGTTCGTGCGTGAGCAACAAAAACCCACTGCCTCGGTCATGCTCAATCTGCAACCCGGTCGTACCTTGAGTGAACAGCAGGTCAGCGCGATCGTGCATCTGGTAGCCAGCAGTGTGCCCGAACTCCCACCGGGCAATATCAGCGTGGTTGATCAAAATGGCAACCTGCTCTCCGACGCCAGCAAATCTGCCAAGACCAATGGACTCGATCCAGAACAGTTGAAATATGTGCAGGCGGTTCAGCAGGACATCGTCAAGCGCATCGAGTCGATCATCACGCCAATCGTTGGTGCCAACAATGTGCGCGCCGAAGCGACTGCCGATATCGATTTTTCTCATAGCGAGCAAGCCGCTGAAACCTACAAACCAAACAGCCCGCCGAATCAGTCATCGATTCGCAGTCAGCAGACCAGCGAAGCCGCCGCTGCCGGTGGTGCAGCTAACGGCGGCGTGCCTGGTGCATTGACCAATCAGCCTGGTCCGAATTCCACCGCACCGATTGTGGCTGCTGCACCGGCAGCAACGCCTGCGGCCGGGTCAGCTCCTGCACCGGGTACTCCTGCCGCGACTGCAGCCGCGGCGGCAGCTGCGGCCGCCCTGCCGCGCGGCCAAAAAGACATGACGGTCAATTACGAAGTTGATAAGACGGTGCGCTATGTGCAGCAGCCGATGGGTGGTCTCAAGCGCTTGTCGGTTGCAGTGGTCGTCAATTACAAGCAGGTCACCGACAAGGCCGGCAAGGTCAGCAGCACCGCGTTGAGCGAGGCAGAGAGAACGCAGATCAGCGATCTGGTCAAGGAAGCGATGGGCTTCAACAAGGATCGTGGCGATACGCTCAACGTCGTCAATAGTCCGTTCGCCGGGTTGACTCGTGCCGAAATTCCTGAAGAGCCGATCTGGAAAAAACCGGAGACGCTGCTGCTGGCAAAAGATATCGGCAAATATATTCTGGCCGGCGCAATATTGTTGTATCTTTTCTTTGGCGTGCTGAAACCAATGCTGAAAAAATTCAATGCGCCGCGCGAGCAACGCGTGATTGCGGTGGTGGATGACGATGACGAACCGCGTGTGCGACCAGGAGACCCGGTAGAAATTCCGGCGCATAGCTATCAGCAAAATTTGAATCTGGCGAAACAGTTGGCCAAGGACGATCCGAAGATCGTCGCCAACGTCGTCAAAAACTGGGTGGGCGGAAATGAGTGATGACGGGATTCAAAAAGGCGCAATCTTGATGCTTGCCCTTGGCGAAGACGAAGCGGCTGAGGTAATGAAATATCTCAGCCCGCGTGAAGTACAAAAGCTCGGCGCGGCGATGTCGAGCATGAAGGCAGTCGGCAATGACCAGCTTGAATCGGTACTCGACAGCTTTCGTACCGAGACCGAAGCAAGTTCGTCGCTGGGCCTTGATTCGGACGAATATATCCGTACCGTGTTGACCAAGGCACTCGGCGACGACAAGGCCTCGTCACTGTTGAATCGTATTCTCGGCGCGCGTGACGCCAGCGGCATCGAAAGTCTGAAATGGATGGATGCGCAATCGGTGGCCGAACTGATCCGCAATGAACATCCGCAAATCATCGCCACCATTCTGGTTCACCTTGAGCGCTATCACGCCTGCGAAGTGCTCGACCACTTTACCGAACGCCTGCGCAACGACGTGGTGCTGCGCATTGCCACCCTCGACGGCGTGCAACCTGCCGCATTGCGTGAATTGAATGAAGTCTTGACCAAGCTCTTGACCGGCAATGAAAACCTGAAGAAAAAACCGATGGGTGGGATTCGCGCTGCCGCTGAGATCATGAACTTTCTGACTGGCGAAAACGAAACCTCGGTCATTGCGAATCTGAAAAATTACGACGCCGATATGGCGCAAAAAATCATGGATGAGATGTTCGTCTTCGATAACATCATGGACATTGATGATCGCGGCATCCAGGTAATTTTGCGCGAAGTACAGTCCGAGTCGCTGATCATTGCATTGAAAGGCGCAAACGTCGACCTGCGCGAAAAAATCTTCAAGAATATGTCGACCCGTGCTGCAGAAATGATGCGTGAGGATCTCGAATCAAAAGGTCCAGTGCGGTTGTCGGAAGTCGAAGCACAGCAAAAAGAAATTTTGCAAACCGTACGCCGGCTGTCCGACGAAGGACAAATCCAGCTAGGTGCAAAAGGTGACGACGCCTATGTCTGACACCATTATTCCAAAAGAACAGCAGTCGGCTTACCAGCGCTGGGAAATGGCGTCATTCGGTGACAGCCGGCCAAGTGCGCGTGCTGAAAGCGCAGCACTGGCTACCCGTGTCAGCATCGAAGAGCAGGCAGAAATTCGCGAAGCAGCACAAGAACGCGGCTATGCGATTGGCCTGGCGGAAGGTCGTAGCGAAGGATTGCGGCAGGGTTTGGCCGATGCAGTGGCCGAGACCGCGCAGTTGCGCAGCATCGTCACTTCACTCGGTAGTGAAGTAAGTCGGGCCGATGAATTGATCGCCGGTGATGTACTGATACTCGCACTTGATCTGGCCAAGGCAATGCTGAAAACCAGTCTTGTCGCGCGTCCTGAACTGGTGCTGCCGATTGTCAGCGAAGCGATTCGCTATCTGCCCACGCTACAGCAACCGGCGGTGCTGTTTCTGCATCCGGATGATGTGATGGTCGTCAACGAACACATGCGCGACGAGCTCAACAAAGCAGGCTGGCGCGTCGCCGAAGATATGCATATGGTGCGGGGCGGCTGCCGGATCGATACCGCCAGCAACCAAATAGATGCAACGATCGAGACCCGCTGGCATCGACTGGCCGAGGCGCTCGGCCAAAACTCGGCGTGGCTGGAAGAATGATCATTCCGGCCTCGGTTCGCAGTGACCGCTGGCGCGCGTATTTGCGTGATTGCAGTGCTTTCTTGCAGATCGCCGAACCGATGCAGGTATCCGGTCGCGTCACCCGCGTAGCTGGCCTGGTCATGGAGGCTGTTGGCCTGCGTCTTGCCGTCGGCAGTGCTTGCACCGTACCGTTACCCAATGGCGCAAAGATCGAAGCCGAGGTAGTGGGTTTCGACAATGACCGCCTGTTCCTGATGCCGCAAAGCGATGTCGAAGGCGTGGTACCAGGCACGCGTGTGTTCCCTGTGGAAGTGGTGCAAACGTTGCCACGCCCCGGCTCGGTTGCGCATCCGCGTCGTCGGCCAAGTGACCGCGGTCGGCATCTTCCGGTTGGTGACGAACTACTCGGTCGCGTGCTCGATGGTGCCGGTCGTCCGCTGGATAATCTGGGTCCTATCAGCACATCGCATGCCGCACCACTGAATGTGCGCGCAGCCAATCCACTCACCCGTGCACCGATCGTTGACGTGCTCGACGTCGGTGTACGCGCGATCAATAGCATGCTCACCGTTGGCCGCGGCCAACGGATGGGTTTGTTCGCGGGTTCCGGCGTTGGTAAAAGTGTGCTGCTCGGGATGATGGCGCGCTACACCACCGCGGACGTGATCGTGGTCGGTTTGATCGGTGAACGCGGTCGCGAAGTGAAAGAATTCATCGAGCAGATTCTCGGTGCCGAAGGCATGGCGCGCGCCGTGGTAGTTGCCGCACCGGCCGACACGCCACCGCTGATGCGCCTGCAAGGCGCGGCCTACACCACCGCAATCGCCGAGCATTTCCGCGATCAAGGCAAGCACGTGTTGATGATCATGGATTCGCTGACCCGGTATGCGATGGCGCAGCGTGAAATTGCGCTGGCAATCGGTGAGCCACCAGCGACCAAAGGCTATCCGCCGTCGGTCTTTGCGAAACTGCCAGCACTGGTTGAGCGCGCAGGTAATGGTCGTGAAGGTGGCGGCTCGATCACCGCGTTTTATACAGTGCTGACCGAAGGCGATGATCAGCAGGATCCGATTGCCGATGCGGCACGCGCGATTCTCGACGGCCACATCGTACTGGACCGGAAACTGGCAGAGTCGGGCCACTATCCGGCAATCGATATCGAACAATCCATCAGCCGCGCGATGCATAGCATCACGACGCCGCACCATCAGCAATTGACCCGTCGGTTGAAACAACTGTATTCTCGGTTCCAACGTAACCGCGATCTGATCAGCGTGGGTGCCTACAGTCCGGGCAGCGATCCGTTATTGGACGAAGCGATTACGCTTAACTCGGGCATTGAGCATTTTTTGCAGCAGGGGATCAAGGAACGCTCCGGCATAAGCGAGAGTATGACTGCTCTTTCCTCGCTATTCGGCGAATAAAAATGTGACGGCATGAGCGAAAATAATAATTATGGCTACTACTTCCGCACTTGACACTCTGATTGGCCTCGCCGTCAAGGACACTGACGCCGCAGCCAAACGACTCGGTCATGCGATCCGATCGTGCGAAGAAATCGAACAAAAAATGACACTGCTGCTGCAGTACCGCGATGATTATGCAGCGCGTTTTCAGCAAAGTCTGTCGGCCGGTTTGAACGCGATGGGCTATCGCAATTTTCAACTCTTTATCGATAAGCTCGACGGTGCCATCGCCAGTCAACAGCTGGTGGTGCTGGACGCAAAACACCGGATCGAACTTGAACGCAGCGCATGGCAAGCCAGCGAGCGCAAGCGCATGTCGTACGGTACGCTGGCCGATCGGGCAGTCAAAGCAGAGCAGCAAAAAGAGGCAAAGCGGGATCAGAAATCGACCGACGAGCATGCCGCTCGCGCCCTGCAATATAAACGCTAGAACACGCGCTAAAAGCCGCGCTAGCACCAACGCTAGCTTTAACGCTAAAACATTTGTCGAGTCCCGCCATGCAGACACCTTCGATCCCATCCCTCACCAATCTTGGCGCTTCGCCGCTTGCTACCAAAGCGTCCGATAGCAATTCAGATCAGCACTTCGGCCAGATGCTGGAACGGCAGATCAGTCAACGCGAAGCCGCCAAGCCCGTGGAGTCACCAAAGCCGCCTGCACAGCGACAGGATGCGAAAGCGCCGTCGACCAACTCGGCCACTAGCAACAACACGAACAACACGAACAACAATACGAACAATACGAATAACGCCAACAGCGCCACTGCCGCAGCAAGCACTGACAAGCAAGACGACGCAGCGACCGCAACAACAGCCATAACGGATACCAGCACAACGACCAGCGTCAAGGCAGACGCAGCGGTAAAAAAAGAAGGCAAGACTGCGGACACCAAAACTGTCGGTGATGAAACCTATCTCACCACACCAGCCGATGCAACGCTGGCGGCGTCGGCAGCCATCATGGCGCTGGTAGCAAATGCCGGCAGCAATCCAGGCAAGCCGGTAGTTCAGGTTGACGCGAAAGCATCGACAGATACATTGGATGCGGCGCGCAGCGCTGGCAACGCCGCCGCTGTTGACCTTGCCGCCAAAGCAGGGGCACGGGACACTATCACGGCAGCCACTGTTGACGCCGCAGTCGCGCAAGCCGCCAAGGCAGGCGCCGACGGATTCGGTACTGCTTTGCAAACTGCAGGCGCAGGATCGGCGCGCGAAACGGTCGCACTGATGCCCGCCGATATTGCGCGCGCTAGCAACAATGACCTTGCACAAATTACGCCACAACTGCAGCAGACCGCTTTCGAAATCGCGCCACCGACAGGAATACATCCGGGCGATATTCTTGCGCCGCGCATCGGTAACGACAACTGGAATCAGGCGCTCGGACAGCGCATGGTCTGGATGGCGGCGGGCTCCGAGCAAACCGCATCGCTGACGTTGAATCCACCCGATCTCGGCCCAATGCAAGTCGTATTGCATGTGTCGAACGGACAAGCAGATGCCAGTTTTTTTGCAGCGCAGCCGGAAGTGCGACAAGCGCTTGAAGCAGCCATGCCAAAGTTGCGGGAAATGCTCGGCGACGCCGGCGTTACGCTCGGTCAGACCAGTGTCAGCTCCGGTCAGCCGCAACAGCAACAAGCATCAGACCGGCGCACCTCTGAGCCGCGCACCTCGGGTGCAGGTACGATCGGCGCTGCCGGTCCGATCGAAACCGCGAACGTCACCTCCACCACCGCGCGACGCATTACCGGCGGTAACGGCATGGTCGATACCTTCGCCTGAAGAGCCGTAGACACCAGGGACGTGTGAGAGGCAATGATTTTCCCTGGTCTGCGCGATAACTTCTGTTCGCGCTGTAAGCAGCTCGGTTATTATCAAAGCTAGCGAGATGCGTCGATCTGCGCTGGCTTCCCCACTCTTTTCATCGCATCTCGTGTCGGTTTTTTCTTCAATAATGGTGTCATGCAAGTAGCGCGGCACGCGAGGACACACGATGGCAACAGCACCAAAATCCGTTCCAAAGGCAGTCCCCAAAACCGATGATACTTCTGCGGTTGTTGCTGCACCAAAAAAATCGAAGCTGAAATTAATTGTCATTGTGCTGGTTGTTCTGCTCGCAGCTGGCGGCGCCGCGAGCTATTTTTTACTTGGCAAGAAAGGGCCTACCGGTGCAGCTGAAGCAAAGCACGAGAAACCGAAGGCGCCGGTGTTTGCCAATCTCGATCCATTTACCGTGAATCTGCAACAGGAGGCGGGTGAACAGTTTTTACAAGTGGCGATTACGGTGCAGGTAACTGACGAGAAAGCGATGGAAGAGGTCAAGCTGTACATGCCTCAGGTACGCAATCGCATCCTGTTACTACTGTCTAGCAAAAAAGCGTCGGAAATCAACACTGCCGACGGCAAGAAAAAACTCGCTGATGAGATCGCTGCGCAGATCCGCACACCGTTTTCAAAGCAAGGCAAACCGCAAGAAGTCGACAATGTATTTTTCACGTCTTTCGTGATTCAATAAAACCGTCATGGCCGATAATTTTTTATCACAGGAAGAAGTCGACGCGCTGCTAAAAGGCGTGAACGGCGATCAAGACGAGGCGGCAGCGCCAGTCGATCCTTCCGGTGTGCGCCCGTACAATCTGGCCACGCAGGAGCGCATCGTACGCGGCCGCATGCCGACGCTGGAAATTATCAATGAGCGCTTCGCACGCTTGCTGCGCATCGGTCTGTTTAACTTTTTACGCCGCAGTCCCGAAGTATCGATCGGTCCGGTACGCGTGTCGAAGTACAGCGAGTTCATACGCAATCTGGTGGTGCCGACCAATTTGAATCTGGTCCATATGAAGCCGTTGCGCGGCACCACGTTGATGGTGTTTGATCCCAACCTGGTCTTCTTGTTAGTCGATAATCTGTTCGGAGGCGACGGCCGGTTTCACACGCGGGTTGAAGGACGTGACTTTACCCAGACCGAGCAGCGTATTATTCAACGCATTCTCGGTATCGTGTTCGAGACTTATTCAAAATCATGGGAACCGGTTTATCCGATCGAATTTGAATACATTCGTTCGGAAATGAACACGCAGTTCGCCAATATCGCCACGCCGAATGAAGTGGTGGTGTGCACCACATTTTCGATCGAGCTCGGCCCGGTCAGTGGCGACATGCATTTCTGCATGCCGTACTCCACCATCGAACCAATTCGCGACCTTCTTACCTCTAGTCTGCAAGGTGAAACGCTCGAAATTGACAAGCGCTGGATTCGCTTGATGACGCAGCAGATCAAGACAGCCGAAGTCGAACTGGTCGCTGACCTTGGGATCGCGCGAACTAATTTTGGTGCGATTCTGAACATGAAAGTCGGTGACATCATTCCGATGCAGGTCACACCAACCGTAATGGCAAAAGTCGATGATGTACCGGTGATGGAATGCAGCTACGGCAAGTTCAACGGCCAATACGCGCTGCGGGTTGAAAAATTACTCGCCAACAGTTCCAACGAAAGCACGCAGGGAGATGAGCATGGCTGACAACGATGAACAGCAAGCAGCAGAAGACGATTGGGGCGCGGCGCTTGCCGAGCAGGAGCAAACAGAAAAAGCGGCGCTCGAAGCCAAGCAGGCAAGCGCAACTGTGTTCCAGGAATTCTCTGGCAGCACCAAAGGCGCGACGCATAACGACATCGATTTCATTCTTGATATTCCGGTACAGCTGACGGTCGAATTGGGCCGCACGAAAATCGCGATCAAGAACTTGCTACAGTTGGCGCAAGGGTCAGTGGTTGAACTCGATGGTCTGGCAGGTGAACCGATGGACGTGCTGGTTAATGGCTGCCTGATCGCACAGGGCGAGGTGGTGGTGGTCAATGACAAGTTTGGGATTCGTTTGACAGACATCATTTCACCAGCGGAGCGGATTCGAAAGCTCAATAAATGAGGCGATCGTATCCGAGCACAGTCGGGTCTCTGGCAATTGCGGCAGGCGCCGCGTTATGTTCAGCATGGGTTCGCGCCGCGGATACGTTTCCCACTGCAGCGTCTTCTGTGGCTACGTCCCCCACCACTGCTTCACCAACCTCGCCTGCCGGCATGTTGCAAGTCATGGTCGGTTTGATTCTGGTGCTGGGCGTCCTGGTCGTGATTGCATGGGGTGTAAAAAAAATCGGCGTCGGCAAGCAGGCAAGTGGTGGCGCGATCAGGATCGTCGGTGGTATTCAGGTCGGTAACCGTGAGCGCATCATGGTGATCGAAGTCGCCAACGAATGGATTGTAGTGGGCGTGACAGCGTCGTCGATCACTGCACTATCAACGATGCCGAAACAGGACGGTGCCGCATTGACACCAGCACTACCGCTCGCAAAAAATTTCTCGTCCTGGCTGCAGCACACCATCGAGAAGCGCAAAGCAGCAGGCGGTGCTACTACAACCACAATGCAAACTCCACCGGATTCTACGCATGATGCGTAACGCGTTACTCCGGTTGCGATGGCTTTTGCCAATCCTTCTCACACTGCCGCTGTGCGCCTATGCCCAGCAAGCAGGCTTGCCCGCTTTCACCAGTACACCGCTGGCCGGAGGCGGCCAAAACTACACGCTGAGTCTGCAAACGCTGCTGCTGCTAACTGCGCTGTCGCTATTGCCTGCTGCACTGATGATGATGACCAGCTTCACGCGCATCATCATTGTGCTGTCGCTGCTGCGGCAGGCGTTGGGTACACAGTCGGCACCACCGAATCAGGTGATGGTCGGGTTAGCGTTGTTCCTGACCTTGTTTGTAATGGGGCCGGTGTTTGACAAAATCTATACCGATGCGTATTTGCCACTGCAAGAAAATAAAATCAATATGTCGCAGGCACTCGACAAAGGTGTGGCACCGCTGAAGACCTTCATGATGAAGCAGACCCGCCAAAGTGATCTCGCGCTGTACGTGAAAATGTCGAACAGCCCTGCGCTGCAAAGCCAGGATGACGTGCCACTGCGCCTGCTGGTCCCGGCTTTTGTCACCAGCGAATTGAAGACGGCATTCCAGATCAGCTTCGCCATTTTTATTCCATTTCTAATCATCGACATGGTGGTCGCTGCGGTGCTGATGTCGATGGGTATGATGATGGTGTCACCTGCGATTATTTCGCTGCCCTTCAAGCTGATGCTGTTTGTGCTGGTCGATGGTTGGCAGTTGCTGATCGGCTCGCTGACGCAAAGCTTTTATTAGGAGATGCGATGACTCCCGAAAGCGTGATGTCGATGGGCCGGCAGGCGATGGAAGTGACGCTGATGGTCGCGGCACCGATGTTACTGGTGGCGCTGATCATCGGCTTGGTTGTCAGTATTTTTCAGGCAGCTACCCAGATCAATGAACAAACGCTGTCGTTCATTCCCAAACTGGTCGGCATTTTTGCTGCGCTCGTTATCGCAGGGCCGTGGATGTTGTCAGTGATGCTGGATTACATGCGTCAATTATTCTCGGGTATTCCGGGCATGATCGGCTAATCGTGGCACGGCATCTGCCTAACGTTGCTGCATGATTCACTTCACGTCCATCGAACTCAATGCTCTGATCACCAGTTTCTTGTGGCCGCTGACACGCATCCTCGGTCTGATCGCCACCGCACCAGTTTTTGGCAATGTCAGCATCCCGCGACGCATCAAGGTGGGTCTCGGTATTTTGCTGGCGATGATGGTGGCACCCTCGATACAAACACCGACCGGACTGGAGCCGTTGTCGCTCGAAGGGTTGCTGATTCTGGTGCAACAGATGCTGATCGGTATCGCGATGGGATTTTCGATGCGACTGATTTTTTCATCCGTCGAGCTTGGTAGCGAGATCGCCAGTCTGACCATGGGTCTGGGTTTTGCGACGTTTTTCAATCCGCAGTCGCAGGGTCGATCAGCTGCCGTGAGCCAGTTTTTTTCGCTGGTGACCTTGATGGTTTTTTTGGCCGCAAATGTCCATCTGGCGTTGCTGTCGATCTTGATCGACAGCTTTACAACGATGCCCATTATCGTCGGACCGATGACCGGCAATCTCGCCGAGCAGGTCGTGCACTGGGCGGCACGCTTGTTTAGCGCCGGGTTGCAGCTATCGCTGCCGATCGTGGCGGCGCTTTTGATTACCAATATGGCCTTGGCGATCTTGACGCGCGCGGCGCCGCAATTAAATTTATTCGGAATCGGCTTCCCGATTACGTTGACGATCGGATTTTCAATGATGGGATTGACGTTGCCCTACTTGACGACGCCACTAACGAATCTTTTTCAGGAAGCGCTTATGATCGTGCGCCACTTGGTCGGCGGGTAAGCCGGGAAATGAAACGCGCATTTCAATACGACGCAACGTTGGCGATGAAGCGTCGCTCGTTGCGTCGATATTGCGTCGATATTGCGTCGACATTGCGTCGACATTGCGTCGTTATTGCGTCCTCCTAAACGTCCGGTCCGAATCCTTACTTGATGTAATCGAACAAGGATAAATTCGCGATCTTGACGAACGATTGCTGCGCAGCTTGCAATGTGACCTGCTGCTGTGTCAGTTCAGTGACCGCCTTCGCGTAATCCAGATCCTGCAGCGACGAGAGTCGGGTTGCGTATTGCAAGCCGCGATCTGTCCCCTCGCTATCGAGCGTATCGAGTTCTTGAAGTCGCGCACCACCAGACGCACGCACGGTGAGTAGCGCATCCAGTGCAGATGACACGTTGTTGTTTGCCACGCTCAAGCCGGCAGTCAGATTCGCTTTTGCGGTCGGACCAGCCGTCGACGAACTCAACGTGGTGATCAGGTCCGCCACCGTCTGAAAAATACTTTGGTTGGCACTTGGTTTGACGCCAAACGTATCGCCATTAGCCGGCGCGCCGCTGATCTCGAATTGCAGACCGTCGAAGGCGATGCTTTGACCGGGGGTATAAGTTCCCGATACTGCCAGCGCTGCCGATTTGGTTGGATTTTTGGTGAGATCAAATACCTGGAAGCTGGTGACACCCCCGGCTACGGTGAAATCAATACTGTAAGTATCACCCGTCAGCTTCGAGGCATCGGTCACACTGCCCGTCGATACGATACCGTTGCCGGTATTGGCGGCAGCCGCGGCTGTGGTGAAGGTACCGTTACCGGTCCGAATATTTTGGAAAACTGCATCCCCCGAGTCGTTCAACGCAATCTGACGCGAGGTGCTCACTTGCAGCAAACGCTGTCCCTGATCACCGGCATAAGCCACGCCTGCAGCGGTTTGATTGAACGGCTGGGTCGTGTTTTTGTAACCGGCAAAAATGTAGTTGCCCGAACTGTCTCGCGTGTTGGCGATTCCCAGCAGATTTTGGTAATCGTTGGTCAACTGATCTGCGAAATATTTGCGCTGCGTATCATCGAGCGCGCCGTTACCTGCCGCAACCGTCAGTGTTTTGATGTTTTGCAGCAGATCGGTGTACTGCGTCAGCGCAGTTTCTTGCAGATTGAGCGCGTTTTTTGCGCTGTCACGATTCGCCGCGAATTGCGTATTGACGCCCTCAGCCTGCTTCACATCGAGCGCAGCCGACGCTGCAACTGGATCGTCCGATGGGGTTTGAATCCGGCGACCGGTGGCGATCTGGTTTTGCTTTTGTGCCAGCGACGATTGCAATTCGCTGATCTTGCCACCGGCATTTTCATAAAAAGAACTGGTACTGATACGCATGGTCATCGCTCCTATCGACCGAGGCCGAGCAATACATCAAACAAGGTACCGGCGGTCTGTATGAGCTTGCCGGCCGCCTGATACGCCTGCTGGTAGCGCAGCAGATTGCTGGCTTCTTCGTCAAGATTGACACCAGATTGCGACTGCTGCAACGCTACTGCATTACTGAGCAGCTTTCCTTCGGCTGCCGCATTGACCGACACTTCACGCGCCTTGTTGCCGACGTTACTGACCAGTAGGCCGAACGCGCTGGCGAACGTGTTTGAGTTGTTGTCAAACACGGGTTTGGTTTGCAGCGCGCCGAGAGCAACTGCGTTGCGGCCATCGCCGACACCAGAAGTGTTTGGTGCGATAGTGAAGGTGTCGCCATTGATGGGCGCACCGGTGATGTTAAAGGTGATACCGTTAAATGTAATGTCTTGACCGGATACATACGCTTGCGTCGCTGGTACACCAGTCGAGCTCGTGAGTTTTCCAGCATTGAAGGTAAATGTCACTGGTGCGGTCAACGACGTGAAGCTCGCATCTACGCTCCCGGCACTGATTTTTCCATTGCCACCATTGGTCGACGGTCCAGTTGAAGGAACGGTTACCCCGGCCCCTGTGACGATCGGTGCTGCTGCAGCGATCTCTGTCTTGTCGGTCAGTGCGACAGCTATACCCGAGGCGGCGTTAATGGTCGGTCGAACAAGATAATTATCCCCAGACTTGCTGGTGCCCGCGCCCGACGTGGCGAAGGCAATACCATCTACCGTGACTGGAAGCGCGCTACTTGAAACAAGCGTATTGTCCTTCAGCCGCGTAATGTTGTAATTCGTACCATCGAACGCCACACGATAATCACTTGCTGTCAGCGCAGAGGCATTTGCTACCGTGGCACCAACCACTCCAGTACCGGTATTCAAGCTGCTAGGCGTAACCTGCGGACCAGGAATCGCGAAGAAATTTTTTCCCTTCACACCGTTCTGGTCAATCCCAAAACGCGATTGATCGTTGATCTGACTGGCCAGACCGTAGGCAACGCGACCAAGCTCATTGCGCGCGGAATCGAGCGTGCCTGCACGAAAATCGAACAGCCCGCCAATATTACCGCCAGTGATCGCCGATTCCGGCACGCGCGTCAGGCCCGCTGGCGTCAGATAACCAATTTCCAATCGATTCTGATCCGTCACTGATGGCGTCGCTTGCAACGTAAAGGTTGCAGTACCAATCACCAGCGGCTGGCCATTCCCGATCGATATGTTGTAGCCGGTTCCCGGCTGATCGCTGACATTGACTTTGACTTCCTTGCTCAATTGCGTCACCAGTAAATCTCGCTGGTCGAGCAAATCATTCGGCGCTGCACCGCTGCCGCTGGCGGTGGCCTTGACGATGGCGTCATTGAGTTTGGCAATTTGCTGCGAATAGCTGTTGATGTTGGTAACACTGCCCTGAATCTGCTTGTTGACGCCATCAGAAATTTGACCAAGCTGGTTATCCAGGCTGCGAAAACGTGATACCAAAGATTGGCCCGAAGAAAGTAATGTCTGGCGCTGCGCCGCACTGCCGGGGTCAGCAGCCAAGCCTTGAATACCACCAAAAAAATCCTGCAAGGTTGGCGACAGTCCGGTGGTCGGATCAGCGAACAGATTATCGATCTGGCTAATTTGCGCGTTGTAGGTATCGAGCGAGGCTTTGCTGGTCTGGCTGGCGTTGACCCGCGTGGCGGTGAAGTCATCGTAAATGCGCTGGATTGCTACAACATCGGTACCCTGACCCTGGAACCCGGAGCCGATCTGCTGACCGCCTTTGGAGCCTTGAATAACAAGTTGGCGGCTGTAGCCCGGCGTGGAAGCATTGGTGATGTTATGACCGGTCGTGGTGACGCCGACCTGCGCCGCAGCCAATCCGCTTTGTCCGACGCCGAGAATATTTGCCATGATGATTCAACTTTTTTGGGGTGACATCCATGCTAACGGCAGTTCAACCTAAAACTTGAGCCGCGAGCGCGCGCGTAGCAGCCACCGACGTTATCAAAATCGTCACGCCAGCAGTGAATGCTTGATGATGCTGGTCAGCTTTGCCGCGTAATTGGGATCGGTTGCGTAGCCTGCTTTTTGCAGGCCTTGTGCAAAGCCGACTGCATCGCTGCCACTGGCAACGACTTGCTGATAACGCGGATTGTTTTTGATCATGCCTGCGTAATCCTTGAACGCATCAGCGTAAGAATCATAGGCACGGAATTTTTCAACCCGGGCATGCGGCACGCCGTTGACGTACTCGGTGGTTCTGGCTTCCACCACGCGCCCTGTCCAGGCTCCGGTGGCCTTGATGCCAAAAATGTTATGACTGGCCGAGCCATCACTGGCGACGATTTCTTTCTTGCCCCAGCCAGTTTCCAGCGCTGCCTGGCCGAGCATGAATTTGGCCGGAATACCGGTTGCGCGGCTCGCCTCTTCGGCATGGGCGCCAAGGCGATCCTGGAATGCCTTCACATGCGACGGTTGCGCTGGAAAGCTCTGACGCGCCGGCACCGTCATCGTCGGCACCGCAGGCAATCCCGATTGGTCGTTGGTGAATGAATTTTTCAGCTTGAGTGCAGGTTGCGTTGCAGGATCGAAGGTCGATTCGCCGAGCGGTCCAGTCGGTGGTGTAGCCACTTTTGCGGACAATTGCCGGAACAGGACATCGGCAAGACCAACACCGCGCTTGGCCATATTTTCACTGACCTTTTGATCCATCATGGCGGTGTAGGTTTTGGTTTCGGAGTTATCGAGCAAGCCATCTTGCGGCGTCGCCTCACGCATGCTTTTCATGATCATATTCATGAACAGCGCTTCGAATTGTTTGGCCGATGCCTTGATCGCATCCGGTGAATTCTGTTTCGCTGCCTGCTGCAGCTTGCCAATATCCTTGCCATCGAACGCAAGCCGGTCGGAGAGGTTGGATGAGTTGATCGACATGAATGGCTCCGTGTTGTGCGACTAAAAGGCAACTAGATAATTTCAAGCTCGGCATGCAACGCGCCTGAAGCCTTCATCGCTTGCAAAATCGCCAGCAAATCCTGCGGCGTGGCACCAATTGCGTTGAGTGCCTTGACCACATCCGACAAAGCCGCACCGGCCTTGAGTAGCAATACCTGCCCCGCTTCTTTGGTGATCTCGACTTTGGAATTCTGTACCACCACGGTCTGCCCGTTTGACAGAGGCGCTGGCTGGGTTGCAGTCGTCTCGGTATTGACGACAACCGACAAGCTGCCGTGCGCGACTGCGCAGGTATCGAGTGTGACGGCCTGGTTCATGACGATAGAACCGGTGCGCGCATTCAGGATAATTTTTGCCGTACCCTGCGCCGGCTTGACTGACAGGCTTTCAAGCGCACCCAAAAAAGCGACCCGCTCATCGGTACCCAACGGCGCATTGACCTTGATCACACGACCGTCTTGCGCAGCCGCCGTGTTGGTGCCGAAGCGCTTGTTGACTGCATCAACAACCAGACTCGCGGTTGAAAAATCCGTCTCTTTGAGCTCCAGAAAAATTGCATTGCCTTGCTGGAGATTGCTGGCAACTGCACGCTCGACCGTTGCGCCGGCGCTGATCCGGCCCACGCTCAAATGATTGATCTGCGCCTTCGCGCCGGGTGCCGCGCCGCCTGCGCCACTGACCACGACACTTCCCTGCCCCATGCCGTAAATTTGTCCATCTGCACCTTTCAGCGGCGTCATCAACAACGTACCACCACGCAGACTTTTTGCATTACCCATCGACGACACGGTGATGTCCAATGTCTGACCAGGTTGTGCAAAAGCGGGCAGCGAAGTCGTGACCATGACGGCCGCAACATTCTTCAACTGCAGCGTGGTCGCTGGCGGCAAATTCACGCCCATGCCCTGCAACATGCTGATCACGCTTTGCACCGTAAACGGTGTTTGCGTGGTTTGGTCACCACTGCCATCCAGACCCACCACCAGACCGTATCCGATCAATTGGTTTTGGCGCACGCCCTGAATGCTGGCGAGGTCTTTCAATCGCTCGGCGTGCGCTGCGGGCAACAGGGCTGCTACGCAAATACACAATGCGGCGATGAGTCGGACCAGCGCGTCTGGCCGTGAAAAAGTGTTCATCAACATCCTCTTAAAGCGGAATCACGCTGAGAAAAAACCGCGTCAGCAAGCCCATCATTTCAGTCTTGTCGATATGCGTATTGGTGCGGTATTCAACGCGCGCATCGGCGACCTGCGTCGACGACACGTTGTTGCCGGCGACGATACTGTCGGGATTGACCACACCTGAAAAGCGAATAAATTCGGTACCGCGATCCAGACCAATCTGTTTTTCACCGCTGACCACAAGATAGCCATTCGACAGCACATCGATGACGGTCACGCCGATGGTGCCGTTGAAATTGTTGTTCGATGTGGTCGAACCCTTTTCATCGAATTTGTTTGAGCCGCTGGCACTCACGCCGAGTTGCGCGGTGGTCGAGCCGGGGATGCCGAATAATTTCGGTACCGCCAGCGTCGCGCTACCGCTCTTGCTCGAATTCGCGGCATCCTGTCTGCCAGCAGTGGTTTTCTCGGCGATCGTGATCGTCAAAATGTCACCGATCATGCGTGCACGGCGATCTTCGAATAATGGCCGATACGCTGCGCTTTGGAAGATCGCTCCGTTTGACGGCGCAGCTGGCATCGCGCGCGCGGCCGTTGCGCTGGTTGGCTGCATGACGATCGACGTCGGCGCGACAGCGCAACCGCACACCGTTGCAATCAGCAGCAATGAGGACAGCAAGCGAAAGACGGAATTCATAACGGCCACCTTGATCAAAGCTGCAATTAAAGTTGAGACAGCCGCGCCAGCATTTGATCGGACGTTGAAATCGCCTTGCTGTTAATTTCATAGGCACGCTGAGTTTGAATCATCGTCACCAATTCTTCCACCACGTTGACGTTCGAGGTTTCGACATAACCCTGCGTCAAAATCCCGGTACCGTTTGTGCCGGGTGTGTTGGTGTTCGCGGTACCTGACGAGCCGGTTTCGACGTACAAATTTTCACCCTTGCTTTCGAGCCCGGCCGGGTTAATGAAAGTGGCTAATTGCAGTGCGCCGATCTGCGTGGTTGCAGCAGTTCCTTGCAACGTAACGGATACCGTGCCGTCGCGGCCAATCGACAGCGACTGTGCACCAGCAGGAATCGAAATCGCGGGCTGAATCACGAAGCCACTCGACGTCACCAGCTGGCCCTGATTATCGATTTGCAACGAACCATCCCGGGTGTAAGCAGTCGTACCGTCTGGCAGCAATACCTGCAAAAATCCCTGGCCCTGAATCGCCACGTCTTTGTCATTGCTGGTCTGCTGCAGGTTGCCTTGTGTATGAATGCGTTCGGTCGCGACCGGACGCACACCAGTGCCGAGTTGCAGGCCCGACGGCAACTGCGTCTGTTGCGACGATTGCGCACCCGGTTGCCGCAGCGTCTGGTACAGCAGATCCTCGAACACTGCGCGGGAGCGCTTGAAGCCGCTAGTGCTGACGTTGGCAAGGTTATTGGAGATAACGTCCATTTGCGTTTGCTGCGCATCCAGACCGGTCTTTGAAATCCACAGTGAGCGAATCATTTTTTCTCTCCACAAATCCAGCAGTGACGGGAACCGTTGCCGTGCTTGACGGAATTCGGTCGATGTTGGCAGTGTGCGCCGGCCGCGGTCAAATCAAACCGCCAAGCTGCGCGACTTTATTGCCGCTGATTATCGTTTTCGAATTGCTAAGGGCATAAAAAAACCCGCCTTACGGCGGGTCGACAACGGCCGCAACAGCAATCACAACGCAAGAATCTGGGCTGCCTTGTCGGCGTTGGTTTCTGCTTTCTTCAGCAGGCTCATATGCATTTCGAACTGGCGAGACAAGCTAATCATAGTCACCATGGCGTCCACCACATTGACATTACTGCCTTCGAGTGCACCACCGACCAGTGATACGCCTGCATCGGCGTCCGCACTGCCATTTCCCTTGATGCGAAATAGCGCATCATCGCCACGTACCAGCGTATCTTCTGGCGGATTAACCAGCTTGATGCGACCGATCACCGTTGACTGACCGGGCTTGCTGCCGGCGTCCACCGACGATACGGTACCGTCTTTGGCGATTGTCACTTTCACATCAGGCGGGATCGTGATCGGTCCACCATCACCGACGATGTTGATGCCAGCCTGGGTTTGCAGTACACCGTTTTCGTTGACCTTCAAACTGCCGCTGCGTGTGTAGGCTTCGGAGCCATCGGGCATATCGAGCGCAATCCAACCCTTGCCTTGAATCGCGACATCGAGTGCGCGACCTGATTCCATCAGCGGACCCTGC
>JAYTZV010000314.1:0-3409 GCA_043741695.1 Burkholderiales bacterium | reverse complement strand
ACACGAATTGAAATGGCCCGGTACCAATTGGCTCACGATCGATCACCTCTGGGGTGCCCGCCGCTTTCATCTTGTCAGCGTATTCGGCAGAGTGCACTGAGTTGAAATCCATTGCGAGATCCGCCAAAAATGCAGCTTCTGGATGCAGTAATTTAAAGCGCACGGTGTGGTCGTCGAGCTTCTCTAATTTGTCGACAATCTTGTTGATGCCCATGTCTTCGAAGTAGGCATAGGTCGCACCTGGCGTGGTGTGATGAAATGGATGTTTGGCATCGGCCATGCGCTGATAGGTGAAGACCACGTCGTCTGCATTGAAGTCGCGACTTGACTTGAATTTAGCGTTGCTATGAAATTTGACGCCTTTGCGTAAATGGAAGGTGTAGACCAGACCATCGGGAGAAACTTCCCATGACGCCGCCAGGCCGGGCACGATATTGGTGGTACCGATATCAAATTCCACCAAACGATTAAACAGCGGAATCGATGAGGCATCCATCGTCGTACCGGTCGTAAAAAATTGTGGATTGAATCCTTCAGGGCTGCCTTCGGAGCAGAACACGAGTGTTTTTGCCGCACTCGCTGTGACTGACGCGGCGCACAACATCACAGCAACGCCAAACTTGATGATCGCAGCGTGGCGCGGCGAGAGAATTTTTTTCATGTTTGCAGATCTCCGAATTCGCGTGGTCGTTGGCAGCGATACCATCGTCGCTACGCTTGCTTGATTGCGTGGCTGCAGTATCGACTGTGACAGGGGCTCTATTCTGCAGCAAAATCGATCGCCTCGCGAATGCGCTCGGGTTCCTGCAACTTAGCTGGAAACGGGCCGTAACCATCCGTCCTCATTTTTTGCGCAGCTATGGTAAATTTTGACATCGCATCAACGGTGCCAAGCCGTCATGCCGCCCTCACCAAAGGATAAATCAATGAAGCGTTATTTTGCAAAAGCCTTGACCATCAGTTTGGCAGCAGGAATTGCATCAGGCTGTGCCTCGGTTGCCAACGCGCCATCTGCCGCTAAATCAGCAACGATCAGCGGCATCGATTTGCAATATGTTGATAACTCGGTGCGTGCACAGGATGATTTTTTCAAACATGTGAGCGGCAAATGGCTGACCACAACCGAGATTCCCGCGGACAAATCAAGCTGGGGTTCATTTGCGAAACTGCGTGACGACACCTTGCCGCAATTGCGCAAAATCATTGAGCAGGCAGCACAAGATCGCACTGTTGCCGCCGATTCCGAAACCCGCAAGGTCGGCGATTTGTATGCGAGCTACATGGATGAGCAAAAATTGGAGACACTCGGTATCGCACCGATTCAGGCCGAGCTCGACCGCATCGCTGCAGTGAAAAGTAAAAAAGAGATCCCGGCGCTGATCGCGTATCTGAGCCGTCGTGGTGTCACGACTCCCTACGATTTCGGCGTCCATCTCGATGCGAAAGATTCGACGCGCTACGTCGTCGATGTCAGCCAGAGCGGGCTCGGCTTGCCAGACCGCGACTACTATTTGAAACAAGACGATGCCAAGCTGGTTGCAGCGCGGGCGAAGTATCAGGAATTTGTGCAAAGCATGCTGTCGATGGTGGGCGACAAATCCGCCGCCGAGTCGGCAAAAAATATTGTTGCGCTGGAAACCGCCTTGGCCAACGTGCAGTGGACCAAAGTTGAAAATCGCGATCCGGTCAAGACCTATAACAAACTCGATTTCAACAAATTTGCCGCACTGGCACCTCGCTATGACTTCAATGCATGGCTGGTTGATGCGGGTATCAAGGGCCGCGTCGATTATGTGATCGTCAGTCAGCCCAGTTATCTGCAAGGTTTCGATAAGGTGTTCGACGACCAGCCTTTGGCAGTTTGGAAAAGCTACTTCGAAGCGCACGTGATCAGTCATTACGCCGGCTTGTTATCGAAGCCGTTTGTCGATGCCAACTTTGCGTTCAAGGGCACGGCGCTGCGTGGTATCCCACAAAATGAGCCACGCTGGAAACGCGGTGTTTCGCTGATCGAACGCTCGATTGGTGAGGCGCTCGGTAAGGTATATGTGGCACAGTATTTTCCGCCTGAGCGCAAGGCGCATATGGAAAAACTGGTGACGAATTTATTGGCAGCGTATCGCCAGAGTATCGATACGCTCGACTGGATGAGTCCGCAAACCAAAAAAGAAGCGCAGATCAAGCTGGCCAAGTTCAGACCGAAAATTGGTTATCCAAACAAGTGGAAAGATTATTCCCGCGTGGTGATTCGCAAGGATGATCTGGTTGGTAATGTCGATCGGGCAAACCAGTTTGCATATGACTATGAACTGAACAAACTGGGCAAACCGGTCGATCGGGAAGAATGGGGCATGACACCGCAAACCGTGAATGCGTACTACAACCCGGAGTTGAATGAAATCGTGTTTCCGGCAGCGATTCTCCAACCGCCGTTCTTCGATGCAGCTGCTGATGATGCGGTCAACTACGGTGGCATCGGCGGCGTGATCGGCCATGAAATAAGTCACGGCTTCGACGATCAGGGTTCGCAATACGATGGCGATGGCAACCTGCGTGATTGGTGGACCAAGGACGACCATGCCAAGTTCAATGCCAAGACCGCGATGCTGGTCGAGCAGTACAACGCGTTTTCGCCGCTACCCGGTTATCACGTCAACGGTGCGCTGACGCTTGGTGAAAATATCGCCGACAACTCGGGGCTGGCAATTGCGTTCAAGGCGTACCAATTATCGCTCGGTGGCAAGCCTGCGCCGGTGATCGATGGCCTGACTGGCGAGCAGCGTTTGTACATGGGATGGGCGCAGGTGTGGCGCGCCAAGTCACGCGATGCACAGACCATCGTGCAAATCAAGACCGATCCGCATTCGCCGGCGCAGTATCGTGCGAATGGGTCGCTGGCGAATCAACCCGGCTTTTATGCCGCGTTCGGTGTCAAGCCAGGAGACAAAATGTACTTGCCGCCGCAGCGACGTGTGATTATTTGGTGAAACGACAGATGAATGTTTGTATTGATCGTGCATCGACCTCTATGCCATATAACAAATAAGAGACGTCGCAGCGCGCTTGCTGATGCTTGACAGTGCTCGATCGCGCTCACAAGAACTAGATGCACAGCACAATGCTATATTTTTCTCGGAGGTGATTTGAGATGCCAGACCACGATGACACTCCAGCGATCAAACCACACGGCACCTTTCGGTTTGTGAATGTCCATGCGGGTACCGATTTTCATCGTAGTATCGAGGTGCAAATCGCACAGCAAGTCAGCGTTACCGATCTGCACCCGAATACGACCGAGGAAGAAGAACGGGCGAAAATGGTCGCAAATGGTTTTGTCGAAATCGATCGTGACGGAGCGCCAGTCGATGTAACGCGCTCGATTTTGCAGAGCGACGCAGCGCGAATTATT
>JAYTZV010000313.1:0-3414 GCA_043741695.1 Burkholderiales bacterium | reverse complement strand
CGATGTACCAATGACGAATCGGTTCGAACAGGGATTGCAGGCACATCGCGCCAGCGACCACGGCTATACGGAAAAACTGATTGCCAACGAGGTGACCGTGCAGAACGAATTGCTGCGTCTTGAAATCGTCTTGTCGCTCGACTCGCCGCCGCAGTTGGCACGCGTGCGCTTGAAGCTGCAAGTCGAGGTTCTGCAAGCAGCCTTGCGCGAGGGTCAGACGGCTGGTAGCAATGTAAGCAAACTCGCCACACTGTGTGCGTTACCCGCTGCCATCGATGCCGAGACGGCCGCACGCCTTGAACAGGTAATCGCATTGGTTGTTAGCTGACGCGGCAGACAGCGTTTGTCTCATGCCGCCGTCGCGCTGCATGTTGGATGTTACGTATTGCGTGCCGCGTGCCTACTTTTTGCTGGGCTTAGCAGCTGCCTTCGTTGTCTGCGATATTTTGTCGACGGTAGCAGCGATGTTGCCTTCCATCGATTCGACTGCCTGCCGCGTGGTGCGCGTAATTTGCTCGTAGCCTTCGGTTGCTTTGCTCATCATCGATGTCATCATCGCGATGGCGCTCTCCGAACCGGCAGGCGCGCTCTTGCTGGCCTGCTCCATCATAGCGGCAAGTTTGCGCTGGTTTTCTGCGACCTGTAATTCCGCCGCTTTGGAAAATTCAGACTGGATTTCCGTGGCGATGCCAGCGACCTGCTGGGCATACGACATCGCGCGTTGCGCGGTTGGCTGCGTCATCGTTGAACTGCCGCTAAAAAATGTATTCGGCTCTTTGGATGCCAGCATCCGGTTGTACACCGCATGCGATTCTTCCATCGAGGTTTTTGCAACGCTGAGGTTCAACTCGATAAGTTTTTCAAATCCGGCGAAAGTTTTTTGTGCCAGCGAACTGAACAGGGTGACTTGCGATTCGATTGCCAGCTTGGCTGCAGCGGACATTTGTTCGGGGGTAGTTGACATGCGTATCTCCAGATTGATTGATCATCGTTCACCTTGCGCCTACTGCTTCAAGCGATTACTCTTGGCGCCGCGTGCCGTGCTGCTTGTCAGTCTATGCCAATTTACGATGCACTAACGTCGGTATTTTTGATGTAGTTCAATAAGCCAGATCGAACGCCAGAGCGCGGGGTAAAAAGTTGCTGGATCGGCGGTAACTTGACGCGCGTTGTACGTCATCGCGACCTGGCGTCCGACTGCGGGCTCACCGACCGGGTGCTACACTCGCGTTTTCCTTTTTGCCGACGACAGTTGAATTGAAAGCTTTTTACAGCGATCACTTTGTCTTGCCGCTTCCTGCGGGGCATCGCTTTCCGATGCAGAAATATCGCCGGCTGCGCGAACAGGCCGCTGCGGTTGCAGCAGGGCTAGAATTTCATCAGGCACCTACTACGCCGGACGGCGTACTCGCTCTGGCGCATCATCCCCATTACATTCAGCGCGTGCAGGCCGGCTCCTTGTCCGATGCCGAGCAAAAGCGTATTGGTTTCCCGTGGTCGCTGGAAATGGTCGAGCGTTCTCGTCGAGCCACCGGTGCCACAATTGCCGCCTGCCGTGCCGCGTTCGAAGAAGGCATCGCCGTCAATCTGGCGGGTGGTACGCACCATGCACATGCCGATCACGGTGAAGGTTTTTGCGTCTTCAATGATTCGGCGATTGCCGCGCGTTTGATGCAGGCTGAACGACGCGCGAGCAGAGTCGCAATCGTCGATCTCGATGTCCATCAAGGAAACGGCACCGCGTCGATCTTGCAAAAGGATGAATCGGTATTCACGCTGTCGCTGCATGGTGAATCAAACTATCCGTTTGCCAAGGCGGTGAGTGACCTCGACATTGGTTTTGCCGATGGTACTGGCGACGCAATTTATCTCGCTGCGCTGGCAGACGCGCTCGATCAGGTGTTCATGCAGTTCGCACCGCAGCTGATTATTTTTCTGGCAGGTGCCGATCCGCATGAAGGTGATCGACTCGGTCGCCTGAAGATTTCCTTTGACGGTCTGGCGCAGCGCGATCGCATGGTGCTGCAGCGCGCACAGGATCGTCGGGTACCGGTTGCGATCACGATGGCCGGTGGCTACGGCACTGACATCGACAACACGATTGCGGTCCATTTAAAAACCATATCGATCGCGGCCGAGTTTGCCGAGCAATGGAAAATACGGCAAGTGCGCACCGCCGCTGCACTGCCATGATGGAAAAGAAAAAATGATGCGTCAGATTACCCATCCTGTTTTTGAGACCACTTTGCCGGCACCGAGTCCGTGGCTGCCGCTGATGCCGTGGCTGTTTGTAATCATCTGGAGTACCGGCTTCGTCGCCGCCAAGTTTGGTTTGCCGTTTGCACCGCCGCTAACCTTTTTACTGCTGCGATTTGCGTGTGTGCTGATCGTGCTGATTCCGATCGTCGTCGTCATGCGCGCGCCATGGCCACGTGGCCGCGTTGGCCATATTGCGCTGGCTGGTATCCTCGTGCACGCAGGTTATCTCGGCGGCGTCTGGTCGGCGATCAAGCTCGGTATGCCGGCGGGTTTGTCGGCGCTGATCGTTGGCATGCAGCCGATTCTCACTGCCTTTGCGGCACCGCTGATTGGTGAATCAGTGCGCCGAAAACAGTGGGTGGGTCTGGCGCTCGGATTATGTGGTGTCGGCCTGGTAGTCGCTAATAAAATCAGTCTGGCCGGTTTGTCGATCGAAAGCATTTTGCTGTGCGTACTGGCGCTGGTGTCGATCACGATAGGTACCTTGTATCAAAAACGGTTTTGTTCGCACTTTGATTTGCGCACCGGTACGGTGATTCAATTCATTGCGTCGGCGGCGGTGCTGCTGCCGCTGGCAATCGTGTTTGAAGACTTCACACCAACCTTCGCAGCGGTGCACTGGACGCCAACGTTTATCGGTGCGCTGTTGTGGTCCGTACTGGCACTGTCAATCGGCGCAATCTTTTTGCTGTTCTCATTGATCCGGCAAAGCGCGGCAACCAGTGTCACCAGTCTGCTGTATTTAACTCCGCCGACGACGGCGGTGATGACGTGGTTAATGTTTGGTGAGCGCTTCAGCTGGATCGGCATTGTCGGCATGCTGCTGGCAGTGACCGGTGTAGCGTTCGTGGTTAAGAAATAATGCGGGCGAGTGCACATCGTCGCGACGAGTATTTGCATTTTTATCCAATCACCACCCGCTGGATGGACAACGACGCGTACGGTCACGTCAATAATATTTTGTACTACAGCTGGTTCGATACCATCGTCAATGCCCTGCTGATTCAGGGTGGTGTGCTCGACGTTGAACGCAGCCCGGTGATTGCACTGGTGATTGAAACTGGCTGCAATTATTTTTCGTCGATTGCGTTTCCGCAGCGAGTGACCGCCGGTCTTCGGGTCGCTTCACTGGGACACTCCAGCATTCGTTACGAG
>JAYTZV010000312.1:0-9555 GCA_043741695.1 Burkholderiales bacterium | reverse complement strand
ATGAACTGGTGCAACAACGTCTGGCGAGTGTGACCGATGCGCTGGCAAACCGGCAGTCACCGTTTTCTGAACGTATTGTGCTGCAGCAGGAAAAATGGCAATTGCCCTTATTTCCGACCACAACAATTGGTTCGTTTCCGCAAACCCCATCAATTCGACAAGCCCGCGCTGCATTCAAGCGTGGCGACGTACCCCATCTCGATTATCTGCAACAGATGCGGGAAGAAATTCGCGACGTTGTTCGCCAGCAGGAAGATCTTGGCCTTGATGTGCTGGTGCACGGTGAAGCCGAACGCAACGATATGGTGGAATACTTCGGTGAACAGCTATGGGGATATGGCTTTACCGAACACGGCTGGGTGCAGAGCTATGGTTCCCGCTGCGTCAAGCCGCCCTTTATTTACGGTGATATTTATCGTCCCGAAGCCATGACGGTGGGCTGGAGTCGTTTTGCGCAAAGCCTCACTGACAAACCCATGAAAGGCATGTTGAGCGGCCCGATCACGATGTTGCAATGGTCATTCGTGCGCGATGACCAACCACGTGCCACCACGGCGCTGCAGCTTGCACTCGCATTACGCGATGAAGTCTGCGATCTGGAACGCGCAGGTATCGGCATGATTCAGATTGATGAACCCGCGCTGCGTGAAGGATTGCCGCTGCAGGCGCGCGATCGGGCTGCGTATCTGGACTGGGCGGTGCGTGCATTCCGGATCACCGCCGCGGGCGTGGGCGATCAGACGCAGATTCATACCCACATGTGTTACGCCGAATTCAACGATATCCTGCCGTGGATTGCAGCAATGGATGCGGACGTCATCACTATTGAGACGTCGCGTTCGGATATGGAGTTACTCGCTGGCTTCGGTGAGTTTGCGTATCCGAACGATATCGGCCCGGGTGTGTATGACATCCATGCGCCGCGCATACCGCAGGTTGACGAGATGATTCGGCTATTGCGAAAGGCGCGTGCTGTGATTCCCGATGCACGGTTGTGGGTCAATCCGGATTGCGGCTTGAAGACCCGTACCTGGCCCGAAACAATCGAGGCACTGCGCAACATGGTGCAGGCAGCGCGTCTATTGCGTGAGGAACAAAAGGACGCCATCACAGTGGAATAATCACCTGTGGCATTACATTGTTTTCTTAGCGGCACACATCAAAAAAACACTGCGGTTATTACACAACGTTTTTAATGCGAATTATCAAATCAAACCGATTTTCGCTCCAAGCATTTTCCGGTTGAAATGGGCAACCGTATATTTTTGTTACGGCAGACGATTTTTACCTCATATTTTTTGTGAGTTGATGTCTTTCTGCCGCACAAAAAAGGAGAAACGTCATGCGGCCCATTCATGCAAGAAAAAGTGTGTTTCACATCGGTCTAGCGCTCGGTTTAGCTAATTACTGGCTGGTCGCCGCTGATGTGAAGGCAGACACGCAAATAGGTGGTGCACCGATAAAAAACGCGGTCGCCAAGGTGATTGAAAAATCGTGTCAGCCGGCGCAAGTGGAAGCCGAGCTGCTCAAACGCGAACAAGCCTTGCTCGGTCCACGGCATGCGGATCATCACGCACGCATGCGTGCGCATCAATGTGAGGTCGAGCGCGGTGTACGCGAAGTACCTGCAAAAAATAGTGCGTTATCCGGACCAGAGAGTTTGCTGGAAGATGCTGCCGTCAAAAAATCCATCTTGGATCGCAACCTCAAGAAAACGGCAACCGGTTTTATGTCGATTGCATTGACCACGCCGACAACGCCTATTGAGCTCAGCATCGGTCGCTGGAGTGCGCCATTTATTATTCCAGTAGTCGGCGTCACTGCAGTCATGCTCAATACCGGCAATGTGATGTTCTGGTCCTATGACCCGGTGAATTATCACAACCCTGCCAATTCAAACAATGGCGTCGGCTATATCTGGAATCCGTCTACGCGACTCGGCTACAACCTACCGCCACCAGAAAATATTTTTTGTGCGGGTCAAACCATTCTCGACGATGGCCGGGTCTACGTGGCTGGCGGCTTGCTGCGCTATCCCGATGCGAACGCGCCTGCCGGTTCAAACGGATGGCAAGGCACATTGACCAATTACACCTTTAATCCGAATGCTGAAATTTGGGCACGCCAGCCGGACATGCAGCGCGGCAGGTGGTATCCCACCGTGACCCAGCTTGCAGATAACCGGGTCGTGATCGCCAGCGGCACGGACGAAACTGGCTCTAACGCGATCAACAACGTGATTGAACTATTTACGCCCGATCCGAACATCGATGGCATCGGCACAGTGCGTGCAGTATCGATGCACGATTCGTCGGGGACTTACCCATCGCAGTTTTTGATGCCTTCTGGCCAGCTAATGCAAAGCGGACCGAATGCAGCGAGCAGTTTTCAAATGAATGCGCAGACTTGGAATTGGAGCAATCTGCCCCGCATGATGAGTGATCATTACAACCTCGCTAACGGGGTATCAGTTACCGACGCATCGGTTGCACCAGCGCGCCAGGTGATCATGATGGCAGGCGGTGCAGCCAACCAGGTGGCGGTTGCCAACAACGAATGGCTGGATGGCATGAATCCGCTCGCAGGTTGGCGTACATTTCCGCAGTGGCAGCAAGCGCGGCACAACAGCAATACCGTAATTCTTCCAGACGAGAGCTTGTTGACCGTGGGCGGCAACGGCGGCGAATACGGCTATGAAAACGCCTTGCTTGAAACCGAACTGTATTCAACATCGGCAACCGACATCACCGGCACCTGGCAAACGGTAGCGCCGCACAGTATTCTGGCGGCCTATCATTCGAGTGCATTGCTACTACCGGATGCAACGGTGCTGCTGTCGCAAGACGATATGGATAGCTCGGCTGCGGCGCAGTTCCAGCACAAGGCGCAGGTGTATTCGCCACCCTATCTGTTCAAAGGAGCACAACCACAAATTGTTTCTGCGCCGATCAATCTGACTTATGGGCAGTCGTTTGTTATAGGTACCGACCGCGATGGCATGAAAGCCGCAACCCTCGTAGCGCCGGGTGCGGTCACGCATGGTAACGACATGCATCAACGTGCCATTAAGCTGTCGGTACAAGTGCGGGTCAATGGGCTGACGGCACGCGTGCCGTCAAATCATGCGTTGGTACCGCCTGGCTATTACATGCTGTTTGTGATGGATAGTGCGGGCATTCCGTCGGTTGCCAGGTTCGTGCACGTGTCGTGATGAGGTTGTGTGTTGGGTTGCTGAAATGCTGCGCAGGTTTGTTCAGCATTGCAGATATCTGCCTAAAATGACTAAAACAAGGAAGGGGAAATAATTCATTTATACTGTACATATATACAGTATAAATGTCTGATGAGCCCCTCGCTTTCCTCTCCTCTTCCCGACTACGCAGAACTCCACTGCGTATCGAACTTCACTTTCTTGCAGGGTGCGTCGCATCCGGAAGAATTGGTGGAACGTGCCTTCAATCTGGGTTATGCCAGCCTGGCTATCACTGATGAATGTTCGTTGTCTGGCGTAGTGCGGGCGCATATCGAAGCAAAAAAGTACGCATTGCATCTGCTTATTGGTTGCGAAGTAACATTAATCTGCGGTACCAAATTAGTGGTGTTGGCTACTAATCGAAACGGCTATGGCAATTTGTCGCAACTGATCACGAACGGTCGACGACGTGCCGATAAAGGCACGTATCAACTTGGCATGAATGATTTTATTGACAGCGATGGCATCGGCCTGCTCGATTGCCTCGCCATACTGATTCCGCATCGCGACCAATCGACAGAGCAGCATCAGCAGCAGTGCCAATGGCTGGCGCGCACCTTTGTCAATCGCGGCTGGATCGGCGTCGAATTGCTGCACCGTCTGGATGACGATCTCTGGCTGCAGCAAATGACGGAACTATCGAACGCCCATGCCTTGCCGCTGGTTGCGTGTGGTGATGTGGTGATGCATGTGCGCTCGCGCAAGCCGCTGCAGGACACCTTGACTGCTATTCGGATCGGCAAGCCGGTTGCTGAATGCGGGCTAGCGTTGCAGCCGAATGCTGAGCAGCATCTGCGTTCGCGGGTGCGACTTGGTCAGCTCTATCCGCCAGCACTGTTGCAGGAGACGCTGGTCATCGCGCAACGCTGCACGTTTTCGCTTGATGAGTTGCGCTATGAATACCCGGAAGAAATCGTTCCGGCAGGTGCAACGCTGGCGAGTCATTTGCGGCAACTGACCTATGAAGGCGCGACCCGTCGTTTTTTAGCCGGCATTCCATTGAAGGTGCAGCATCAGCTCGAACATGAACTCGCGCTGATTCACGATCTTGCCTACGAGCCGTATTTTTTGACGGTGTACGACATTGTGCGCTTTGCCCGCAGCCAGAATATCTTGTGTCAGGGGCGCGGCTCAGCCGCGAATTCGGCGGTCTGTTACTGCCTCGGTATTACCGAAATCGATCCGGCCCGCATGTCGGTTTTATTCGAGCGATTCATTTCGCGTGAACGCAACGAGCCACCCGATATCGACGTCGATTTTGAACATCAGCGTCGCGAAGAAGTCATTCAATATATTTACCAAAAATACGGCCGCCATCGCGCTGCATTAACCGGCGTGCTGATCTCGTATCGACCACGCTCGGCCTTGAAAGATGTTGGCAAAGCGCTCGGTATCGACTTCGATCAACTCAATCGTTTATCGAGTTCCCATCAATGGTGGGATGGTCGGCAGGTCATCCCCGAACGTTTGCAAGAATGTGGCTTCGATGCCGATTCGCCCATCGTGCAAAAACTGTTGATGCTGTCGCAAACGCTGATCGGTTTTCCGCGTCACCTGTCGCAGCATCCGGGTGGCTTCGTGATTGCACGCGATAATCTGGCGCGGCTAGTGCCGATCGAAAATGCGTCGATGGCAGAACGTAGCGTGATTCAGTGGGATAAAAATGATCTCGATGCGCTCGGCATTTTGAAGATCGACGTGCTGGCACTGGGCATGCTATCGGCAATTCGCCGTGCGCTGGATATGATCGGCCTGAGGCGCGGTGAAGTCTTCACGATGCAGGATATTCCGTCCGAAGATCCGGTGACTTACGACATGATCAGTGCAGCCGACACGGTCGGTGTATTCCAGATCGAATCGCGGGCGCAAATGTCAATGCTGCCGCGTCTGCGACCGAGCACGTTTTATCATCTGGTGATTGAAGTGGCGATCGTGCGGCCGGGTCCGATTCAAGGCGGCATGGTGCATCCGTATTTGAAGCGCAAACAAGGACTGGAAGAAGTTACCTATGCCAGCCCGGAATTAAAAGTAGCGCTTGAACGCACGTTGGGCGTACCGATTTTTCAGGAACAAGTGATGCAGGTCGTGATGGCCGCAGCGGGATTCAGTGCGGGTGAAGCCGACGATTTGCGCCGTGCAATGGCCGCATGGAAGCGCAAAGGCGGCATCGAAAAATTTCGTGATCGGGTGATTGAAGGTATGGTCGATCGCCACTATGAACGCGACTTCGCCGAACGCTTGTTCAGTCAGATCGAAGGCTTCGGCGAGTACGGTTTTCCGGAGTCGCATGCGGCTAGTTTTGCGCTGCTGGTGTATGTATCAGCGTGGATAAAGAAGCATGAACCGGCAGCGTTTTTGGCAGCATTACTAAATTCGCAGCCGATGGGTTTTTATGGACCGTCGCAACTGGTGCAAGACGCGCGGCGGCATGGTGTGCGCGTGCTGCCGGTTGATGTGATGACCAGCGACGTCGATTGCACGCTTGAAGAACACACCCACACCTTCAATGCACCGCAACCGGATGTGCGACTGGGATTATGTCTGGTCAGCGGGCTATCGCAGCAAGCTGCGCAGCGTATTCTAGAAGTACGTGCGATTGCGCCCTTCACCAGCGTCGATGATCTATCGCGCCGCGCCGAACTCGGTCAGCTGGATTTGAAAGCCCTCGCACAAGCTAATGCGCTGGTGTCGCTGGCTGGCCATCGGCGCCAGGCGAATTGGGAAGTCGCAGCGCTGCGGCCAGTTACTGATTTACTGCGTCATGCCACCATTACCGAAGCAGCGTTGGCCTTGCCTGCCGCATCCGAAGGTCATGAAATCGTCGCGGATTACCGCAGTACCGGGCTGACGTTGAATCGTCATCCGCTAGCGCTGCTTCGTCCGCGACTGAAGCTAATGAAGTTGTCGACAGCGCTCGAACTGAAAGGGTTTTCCAACGGCAGACTAGTGCGATCAACCGGGTTGGTGACGATGCGTCAGCGACCAGGTACTGCCAAAGGCACCATGTTCATCACACTCGAAGATGAAACCGGCGTGATCAATGTGATCGTCTGGACCGACGTGCAGGAGCGCCATCGCAAGGAAGTATTGCAGGCGCAGTTAATGACGGTGTATGGCGTGTGGCAATGCGCGGGCGAAGTGCGGCATCTGGTAGCGAAGCGGGTGGTGGATCACACAGATTTGCTCGGAGCGTTGACGATACCGAGCCGGAATTTTCATTAAAAAATGGTGCAACAAGATATCCCTTCACGCTTTTAAAGTTATGATAAAAAGATACTTTTTTAAACAGCAATCAGGAAATTTGCATGAGCGTCACCACGCATTTCTACGAACCTGCCAACGGCCATGGCCTGCCGCACGATCCATTCAATTCCATCGTCGGCCCCCGTCCGATCGGATGGATATCCACCCGCAGCACTGCCGGAATTCTCAATCTGGCACCGTACAGTTTTTTTAATGGCTTCAATTACACGCCACCGATCATTGGATTTTCCAGTGTGGGTTATAAAGATTCGCTGCGCAACATCGAACAAACGGGCGAGTTCGGCTGGAATCTGGTGACCCGTCCGCTGGCAGAAGCGATGAACCAGACCTGTGCAGCGGTCGGACCAGACGTCAGCGAATTCGATCTGGCCGGTTTGACGCCAGTTGATTCCCAACTGATCGCTGCACCACGTGTGGCCGAGAGCCCGGTATCGTTCGAATGCCGTTGCACCCAAATCATCCAACTGCAAAATGTCGCGGGTGAAAAATTGTCGACATGGCTTGTGCTCGGCGAAGTCGTCGGCGTGCATATCGATGCAGCCTTGTTAAAAGACGGTATCTACGACACGGCCGCTGCAGAGCATATTCTGCGCGGCGGCGGACCAGGTGATTACTTCACAATCGGTGCTGAACAGTTGTTCAGAATGCGGCGGCCTAGCTGACGCATAAATCATTTTCACTGCAGTAAACTGCCTGAAATAATTATCCGATGGCTGTACACTCGCAGCCTGATTACCTGGTGCTGCTCAGTAGCTAGCCACTTCCCACACCGCGTATTTTTAACGTCAACATAGGACATCCAACATGATCAAATTTTATTACCATCCATCCCCTAATCCATTGAAAGTCGCGCTCTTTCTCGAAGAGTCCGGCATGCCTTACGAAACAATTCCAGTCGATACCCGTAAGGGCGAGCAGCATCTGCCTGCTTTCCTGCAAATCAATCCAAACGCAAAGACACCAGCGATCGTCGACGGAGACGCCACCGTTTTCGACAGCAACGCCATCCTGCTTTACCTCGCTGAAAAATCCGGTCAATTTTTGCCAGAAAATACGCCAGCGGCGCGCGCCCAAATGTTGTCGTGGTTGATGTTTGTCGCCACTGGCATCGGCCCGTATTCCGGTCAGGCAGTGCATTTCAAGCACTTTGCGCCGGAGCCAAAAGACTATGCCGTCAATCGCTATGTGTTCGAAGCAGAACGTCACTACGGCATCCTTGACGCGCAACTTGCCAAGCACACGTATATGCTCGGCGAGACCTATACCATCGTCGATATGGCGGTGTGGGGCTGGGTTCGTGCGCTGCCATTTATCCTCGGTGCGGATGCGTTTGAGAACCTGCCAAATTTGAAGCGTCATTTTGATTTAATCAATGCCCGCCCTGCTGCACAGCGCGCCGAAGCATTGAAAACAAAATTCACGTTCAAGGCCGAGATGGATGATGCAGCCCGCGCAGCGATGTTCCCGCAAAACGCACGTCTGGCGAGCTGATTTGTTGAATAGCTGAAGCGTGATAGTGCCAATGTCGTCAATGCCGAAACTGCATGTCGTTGCTTTGACAGCATTGGCGCTGCTGGCGTTTGCCGCCAATTCACTATTGTGTCGGCTGGCACTCGCCACTGCCCATATCGATCCGGCCAGCTTCAATGCGATCCGGCTGGTGTCGGGTGCAGTGGTGTTGTGCCTGATCGTTGCACTTCGTAGTAATCAGCCTGCCGGCAATGGCAACTGGCTGTCTGCCTTGGCGCTGTTCATTTACGCAGCGGGATTTTCATTCGCCTACATCGGCCTGACTACATCGACCGGTGCCCTGCTACTGTTCGGTGCGGTACAGGTGACGATGATTGGTGTGGGGCTGCGTCGTGGGGAAAGATTTCGTTTGATACAAACCATCGGATTTCTGGGCGCGATAGTCGGCTTGGTGCTGCTGCTTCTACCCGGTTTGTCGACACCGCAGTTATCGAGTTCGTTGTTGATGCTGATAGCGGGCATGGCATGGGGGATCTATTCGCTGCGTGCTAAAGGCGCGGGAGATCCGACACGCGTTACCGCGGGAAATTTTTTGCGGGCTGCACCGATTGCTGCTCTCACTTTTCTGCTGCTGATCAGCTACGCGCATATCGATCGCACTGGCGTATTGTGTGCGCTGGCCTCAGGTGCACTTGCATCCGGTGTCGGCTATGCGGTTTGGTACGCGGCGTTGCGCCATCTGCAGGCAACGACTGCCGCCACATTGCAACTGGGCGTGCCGATTATTGCGGCGCTCGGCGGCATGGTATTTTTGTCGGAGCAATTATCGAGTACGCTATTGATCGCATCGATACTGACGCTGGGCGGCATGGGCCTGGTAATTTTCGGGCGCTCTGCAAGCACTTGATACCTGGAACGCGTCGGCAATTCTCAACAGAACGGAATGACGATATCTATCGGCTCGCACTCGATCAAGGCGAATTTTCCTGATCGCTTACAACTGATTTTTATACTGGATTATTCATGAACACACTGATCGATTTGCGCAGCGATACCGTAACGCGACCCACTGCAGCCATGCGTGCAGCAATGGCATCTGCTGAGGTTGGTGACGACGTCTACGGTGATGACCCGACCGTCAACAAACTCCAGCGAGTGACAGCCGAATTATTCGGTTTCGAGGCAGCCCTGTTTGCGCCAACGGGCACGCAGAGCAATCTGATTGGTTTATTGACGCATTGCAGTCGCGGTGATGAATACCTGGTTGGTCAGGAGGCCCATACCTATAAGTACGAAGGGGGTGGTGCCGCGGTGCTGGGCAGTATTCAGCCACAACCGTTGCCGCAGCAGGCCGATGGCTCGCTAGCGCTGCACGATATTGCTGCGGCAATCAAACCTGACGATGTGCACTTCGCAAAAACCCGCGTCCTCGCGCTCGAAAATACGATTGGCGGACGTGTGCTGTCACGTGATTACCTGGATGCCGCGACTACGTTGGCGCGTGATCACGGCCTGATCGCCCACCTCGATGGCGCACGTATTTGCAATGCCGCTGTGCAGCAAGGCAT
>JAYTZV010000311.1:0-3427 GCA_043741695.1 Burkholderiales bacterium | reverse complement strand
CGTAGTGATACGTATTTCTTCAGCATTGCGGGCACAGAACGCGACTTCGGCACCTTCTGCCACGAGGGTCTCGACAATGGCACGACCGATGCCGCGTGTGCCACCGGTAACGATGGCCTTGCGGCCTTTGAGTTGCAGATCCAAGACGTTTTCTCCTTTTGCGTTGAACGATGCTTGTAGTGGTCAAGTGAATAAAACTACTTCAGATATTTTTTGTCGATACCAGTCGCCACGGTGTATTTGGGATCCACAAAATTGCCAAGCCGGACCTTGCCGCACTGGCTCAACATCATGTAGGCATCCCATTTGTCAAAACCGAATTCTTTTTCCAGCCACAGCACCAGCTCGGCGTAGGCGATGCGGGTTGCATCTTCCAGCGGGCGCGCACTGCCGATGGTCATCATCATGTGTTCGGTTTCCAGGCGCGGCCAATTAAGTGCCCAGCTTTTGATCAGGTCAACATGGATTGTCGTGCGGCTCGCGAACTCAACGGCAGTGCCACAGACTTCACCATCACCCTGACACGCATGGGCATCGCCAATGAACAACCGTGCACCCGGCGAGCGCACCGGCAAATACGTGATGCTGCCGGGGCCCATGTCGGGAATATCCATATTGCCGCCGTGGCTGTCGGGTGTGAGCGAATTGATTGAATCAATTTCTGGTGACAGGCTCAGCGTGCCGATGTGCGGGCAATACGGCAGCGTGATGCGCTTGCTCCAATACACGCCTTGTTCATCGACGTCGATCTTGCGCGTGATCTCGGGCAGCGGCTCGTTCAATGTGGCGGTCGCATCGGTACCGGTCAGCGCACCGAAGCGGGGAATCAGACAGCAGGTACCGCGCGGGTTGGCACCACGCGGCAGCATGGTCTCGATATGCACTGCAATGACGTCGCCTTTTTCCGCGCCCTCGATCATGATCGGGCCGTTTTGCGGATTCAGAAAAGGCATCTGACACAGCTTGCTCGGCATATCTTGCTCGGTCTGGATTTTGCCGTCGAACGCGTCGCGCGTATCGACCACTACGCGGTCGCCCGGCTTGATATGCAGCACCGGTTGCGAATACGGACCGATCGTGTAATGAAACGCTCCTTGCCGCTCTTCAGTCAATTCATGGGTCACGCCGCGCTGACCTTTGGCTACGCCGCGCGTGTGCATGATCGAATTTTTCAGCCATTCCATCTTGTCTCCTCAATCGTTTATATGATTTAGCTTTTTATTTAAAACTATGTTCGCGTAGTTCGTTTGCAGGTTTCATGCCATCCCGGTGTGCAGCATCGGCGGTGGTCGTTGTCGCACCCACTGCGTTGCCTGTTCAACCGCAAAGGCGAGCTGTAGTACCGACAGGTCGGCCTGCGGTTTGCCAATGATTTGCAGGCCCATCGGCAAACCCGCTTCGTTGAATCCGGCGGGTATCGACGCTACCGGACAGCCAGCCATCGTGCCGGCAACCACCACTTCCATCCAGCGATGGTAGGTGTCCATCGGCTTGCCGTCGATCGTGGCGGGCCAGGGCAGGTCGGCGTCGAACGGGAATACCTGCGCTGATGGCAGCACCAGATAATCGTGCGTAGCAAATAGTTTGCGCAGTGCCAGATACCAGGCGCTGCGCGTAACGCTTGCGTGATGTATTTCGGTAGCGGTCAGCGTCAAACCCGCCTCAACTTCCCAGATGGCCTCCGGTTTCATGGACCTGCGCGTGGTCGGTGAGCGATACAGTTCACCCATCGGACCGTTCGCAATCGCCCAGTGCCGCAGCGTGCACCACGCTTGCCACAAGCGTGGCATCGAAAAATCCGGCTGCACTGCGTTGACCTGACAGCCGATTATCGTGAAGCTCTGCAGCGCTTTCTCGCACAGGGACATGACACCCGGCTGCATCGCCAGATATCCATTGAAGTCACCCAGCCAGCCGATACTTGTACCGGTGAAGTCGCGTTGCAGTGATTGCGCAAACTGGGCAGGATCATCTTGCAACGACGTCGGTACTTCATCGTCGTAGCCCGCCTGCACCGACAACAGCATCGCCAGGTCGCTTACCGTACGTGCCATCGGACCAGCACAGCTGAGCTGATTGGTGAACACATCCACTGCAGGCGCGGTCGGTACCCGGCCAATCGATGGCCGCAGGCCGAACACGTTATTGAACGCTGCCGGATTGCGTAGCGAGCCCATCATGTCGCTGCCATCGGCTACCGGCAGCATGCGCAGTGCCAGTGCGACTGCGGCGCCACCGCTGCTGCCACCGGCGGTCAGGCGCACATCGTAGGCATTGCGGGTGGTACCGAATACTGCATTGTAGGTTTGCGAGCCGAGACCGAATTCCGGCGTATTGGTTTTGCCGATCAGGATCGCGCCATTGGCTTTCATCCGGCGCACCATCACCGCATCACGGCTCGGCACGGAATCGGCGAAGGCGGCCGAGCCGTAGGTAGTGACGATGTCGGCGGTCGGTGTCAGATCCTTGATCGCTTGTGGAAAACCATGCATCCAGCCGAGTGATTCACCGCGCGCCAGTTGCTGATCCCGGGCGTCAGCTTGCGCCAGCAACTGGTCGGGATCCACCCGAGAGACTATTGCATTAATTATCGGATTGAAGCGGTCAATCTGGTGCAAGTACGCCTGCATGACTTCGCGGCAGGACCAGTCGCGCGCATGGATGCGGTGCGACAGCGTGATTGCATCGGCTAAAACGATGTCGTTGTCGGTTGAGGGGCGTGAGGTCATGCCGGTCGCTTTCCGTTGATTGATTTTTTCTGCAGTTTATTTTTTGGTGACGTCAAACTGGTTGACGAGTTTATCAACACCTGCAGTCAGCTTATCGAGCTGGCGGTACAGGGATTTTTGTTCTTCGCTGGTGAGCACCGATAGCCAGACCTCATTCATCGCCATGCCGAGCTGGTCGGCTTTCTCAACAATTGTCGCTCCTTTTTTTGTCAGCGTCAGCGCAATGCGGCGCGCATCGACCGGATCGATCGATCGCTTCAGGTAGCTACGTTTGACCAGACCCGATATCAACCGTGACACCAGCGATTTTTCAAACAGCACCCGTCCCACCATATCCGAATGCGCAATGCCCGGACTGCTGCCGACGGTGCGCAATACGCGCAGTTCGCGCAGCGTCAGTTTGACCTCGCGCTCGTATATTTGCGAGACGATTGCCGCTACGGATTCCGAGACCAGATCGAGCTGATAACTCAAGAATTTACTGAGATGGATATTGGTCATGAATTAATCTCATTTTGAGATGATATTAGTTTGACACAGATTTATTTTGATCCTAAGATAAAAAAAATTTTGCCAAGCAAGCATTGAATGTGTCGATGTTTGCACAGTACGTTTCGCGCTGCATCATCGTCGTGCACCGTATGTTCCGAAGTAGTGCAGAGCAGATTTTTGCTGCACTGCTTTCACCGCTTTCAGTC
>JAYTZV010000310.1:0-9584 GCA_043741695.1 Burkholderiales bacterium | reverse complement strand
ATGGATACAGCGCATATCGATGCCGATTTTCTACTGCTCCATATCATCGAGCACGGGCATCGACAAGTGACTGACCAGGTGGCTAACATCACCCCATTGCAGCAATTCCAGTGTGCCTTGATGCCACCGAAACCGGTTCACGCTGGCATTGTTGATCTCGACGCTGCGCTTTTTTTCGAGTGCCATGCCGGTACTGAAACGGTACATGCAATCGAGCACACCACCATGGGAAATGATGGCGATTTTTTTACCGGCGTGGCGCTGCGCATGAGTCAGCACACTAGCGACTGCGCGCTGCGAAAATTCGCGCAGGGTTTCCGCTACATGCACGCCAGCGGGATAGCGAACATCGACATCACGTGCCTGCCATGCTGTGTGCGCTTGCGGAAAATGCGTTTCTATTTCGTCGTAACGTAGACCTTCAAACGCACCGAAGCAACGCTCACGCAATGTGGCATCAGTAATCCACGCAACGCCAGCCGCTAGCACCAGCGGTCGTGCGGTATCACAAGCACGTTGCAAATCACTCGAGATCACCAGGTCGCAGGACTCATTTCGCAAAGCCGCTGCGAGCAGTGCGGCCTGCCGATGTCCAACCGCGTTCAGCGCGATATCGAGATGCCCCTGCATGCGTCGCTCGGCATTCCAGTCGGTTTCGCCGTGACGTATCAACAAAATGTCGGTCATGCGACGATTACTCCTGCAGCGTTGGGTTCAATGAGTAGATACCAACCACGCTTGCCGCGTCGATGATATGCGGCGCAATTGCTGCGCGTACTTGCGCACCGGTGAAGACACCGTCGAGCGGCACGCGCTCGATATCGAGTGCATACAAGGTAAACACATAGCGGTGAATTTCAGAATCGTTCCACGGCGGGCATGGGCCGTCGTAACCAAAATACTCACCAGCCATGGCCGGATCATCAGCAAACCAGCCGGTGTAATCATTGATGCCATGGCGTGCCGACTGAAATACCGGGTCATCGATCTGCGGTCCGAGTTTGCCGTGCGAGGTTACACCCTCGCTAAACAGCGCTGCTGGAATAGAGTGAATAACAGGTGCAATATCCACCATCACCCAGTGGAAAAAATCGACACGCGGCAAATCAGGCGCAATGGTGCGGCCTTCCTGATTGACGTCGTCAGCCACCGACGGCACGTCCGGATCATGGCAAATTAGCGCCAGCGAGCGGGTGGTTTCTGGCAAGCCATTCCACGCAAGGTGCGGACTGCGATTGGCAGACAGGGTGATGTGGGTTTCGGGATCGACAGCGCCGAGGGCAAATTCGCCGGGGATGTAGCCGCCGTCGCGGAATGAGTTGCTCCATAATTTCATTGCAGTCTCCTGGGGGAAGCGTTTGCTATCGGCGCGTGTTACCAGCGTTTGCTATCAGCGTACGTTGTCGGCATATGTTGTCAGCCTGGTCCAGTGTAGCCGACCACGTACCTGTACGCCGATAATTCAGGCCAATGGCATGCGCGGTGGATGAACCTGCAACCAGAATGTAACTGGCCCATCGTTGATCAGCGCAACCTGCATGTGCGCACCGAACTCACCACAAGCGACCGGGTGATATCGGCCCTGCGCCTGCTGGAGAAAGTAATCGAACAGGTACCGCGCATCGTCGGGTGCGGCAGCAGGCGTGAATGACGGACGGGTACCCGAGCGGGTGTCGGCAGCCAGTGTGAATTGCGGCACCAGCAAGAGACCGCCACCAACATCGATCAGGCTGCGATTCATCTTGCCGTTGTCGTCGCTGAAAACGCGATATGCCAGCAACTTGTCGAGAAGCGCATCGGCCTCGCGTTCGCTGTCGCCCCGTTCGGCGCAGATCAGGGCCAGCAATCCTGCGCCGATTGCACCCACCTCGCGCTGCTCGACGCTGACCGAGGCACGCGCCACACGTTGAATCAACCCGATCACTGTTTAGTTACCAACCAGCGTGACGCGTGCGAATTTGCGTTTGCCGACTTGCAGCACGAATGTGCCAGCCTCGACCTTCAAAGCTTTATCAGTGATGCCGACGCCATCAATGCGCACACCGTTCTGCTCAATCATGCGCAAGCCTTCACCGGTGGATGCACACAAATTGGTCTGCTTCAGAAGTTGGCCGATGCCGAGTGGCGCGCCGGTCAATTGGATTTCGGGAATATCGTCAGGTATGCCGCCACGTGCACGGTGATCGAAATCGGTCAGTGCATCAGTGGCCGCCTGCAACGAATGAAAGCGCGCAACGATTTCCTGCGCCAGCGCGACTTTGATGTCGCGCGGATTGCGACCACCTTCGACCTCGGCCTTGAATTGCGCCAGCTCGGACAGCGAACGCGCCGAAAGCAATTCGTAATAGCGCCACATCATCGGGTCCGAAATACTCATGACCTTTGCAAACATCGTATTGGCCGCCTCAGTAATGCTTATATAGTTGCCTTTGGATTTAGACATTTTCTCGATGCCGTCCAAACCCTCCAACAACGGCATCGTCAAAATACATTGCGGCTCTTGCCCGTAATCTTTTTGCAGTTCGCGACCAACCAGCAAATTAAATTTCTGATCGGTGCCACCAAGTTCGAGATCGGCGCGTAGTGCCACCGAGTCGTAACCCTGCATCAGCGGGTACAGCAGCTCATGGACTGAAATCGGCGTACCCGCCTTGAAGCGCTTGGTGAAATCTTCGCGCTCCATGATGCGCGCCACCGTGTAGCGCGAGGCCAGCTCGATCATGCCGCGTGCACCGAGGGGATCACACCATTCGGAGTTGTAGCGGATTTCGGTGCGCGCTGCGTCCAGTACCAGACTGGCCTGGGCAAAATAGGTTTTAGCGTTCTCTTCGATCTGCTCGCGGGTCAAAGGTGGACGCGTGATATTGCGGCCGGACGGGTCGCCGATCATTGAGGTGAAGTCGCCGATCAGGAAAATGACGGTATGACCGAGGTCCTGCAGCTGCCGCATCTTGTTGAGTACGACCGTGTGGCCGAGATGCAGGTCGGGTGCGGTGGGATCGAGGCCGAGCTTGATGCGCAGCGGTGTGCCGGTTTGTTCCGCACGCGCCAGTTTTTGCGCAAATTCAGATTCGATCAATAATTCATCGACGCCGCGCTTGATGATGGCAAGTGATTCCTGCACACGATCGGACAACGGCAGCAGTGCGGGACCGGCGTGTGCGGCAGGGTGCGATTTATTGTTCATCAGGTTGTCGACAGAGGGATCGGAATGAAAAAGGAGAACTTCTGCGGGTCCGCTGATTCCATTTGCTATACTCCGTTTTCACTTTACGGAATGTGGGCTATGCCACACAAGCAACAAGTTCATGAACATTTTTTCCGCAACACTAAATTTTAACTTACTGCATGCTTAAATCAGACAAAATTCTCCAATTGCGTTCCCAACTCGGCCTGTTGCTCGGTACCTCCTCCAAGACGCGCATCATTTCGGCCTCGGCTTTGTTCCTGGCCGTGTGCGCGTTCGGCGCTGCAGCCGTCGCGCCAATGGCACCAGACGCATCCGACTTGCCGGTTCGCACGCTCGCGCAGGAAATGGCGCTACCCGATCTGTCGGCACAGGTCAACGCGCTCGCCCAGTCGTCGCAAACCTATGTACATGAAGAAAAAATTCGGCCCGGTGACACGCTCGCGGCGGTTTTCGGTCGCCTCGGCATTGATGATGCCAAAGCATCAGCGTTCATCAAGTCCAATCCGGTGGCACACGACGTTTTGAAACTCAAGCCGGGCAAACGCATACAGGCCCGTACCGACAGCGAAGGCGATCTGCAGTGGCTCAGCAGCGTGGTGAGTGACGCACGCGATGCGCAACCGATCAACATCACTATCGAGCGTGACGGTAAAGGATTCAAGGCCAAAGAGACACCGGCGCTATTCGAACGCCGGGTGGAAATGCACTCAGGTCAAATCCGTTCTTCTCTTTTTGCAGCGACCGATGCGGCGCAGATTCCCGATACCGTCGCCAAGCAAATCATCCAGATGTTCGATACCGACATCGATTTTGCCTCCGACCTTCAGCGCGGCGACCGCTTTAACGTAGTGTATGAAACCTTCTGGGATAACGGCGAATTTGTCCGCGCCGGGCGCATTCTAGCCGGTGAATTCATCAATGGCGGCAGGACCTTCAAGTCGGTATGGTTCGACGATCCAACCGCGTCGCAAGGCGGCGGCTATTTCAGTTTCGACGGTAAATCGCTGAAGAAGGGTTTTCTGAAATCACCACTTGAATTTTCGCGCATTTCGTCTGGATTTTCGATGCGTGTACATCCAATTTCCGGACAATGGAAGCAGCACAAGGGCGTCGACTTCGCCGCACCGATCGGCACGCCGATTCGTGCAGCTGCTGACGGGCTGGTGCACTTTTCTGGTCAGCAAAACGGCTATGGGAACGTAGTCGTAATCAAGCACTGGTCAAATTACTCAACTGCTTATGCACACATGAGCCGATTCGCACCGGGGGTCCACGCCGGAACGAAAGTTCATCAAGGTGATTTGATCGGTTTTGTCGGTATGACCGGCTGGTCGACCGGCCCGCATCTGCATTACGAATTCCGTGTCGACGACAGCCCGCGTGATCCGTTGTCAGTCAATGTTGCGAACGCTCAGCCGTTGACCTCCGCAGAGATGCAGCGCTTTCGTGCAGTCGCAGGCGATATGAGCCATCGGTTTGCATTGCTGCACCAGGGTGACAAAGCAGTCACCCTCGCAATGAAATAACGTCCAGACGCGCCGCTCGATGAATGAGGCCGCGCTACCGCTGTATATTGGATTGATGTCAGGCACCAGCCTGGATGGTGTTGACGGTGTGCTGGCACATTTCCGGGGTAGCGAGGGCCGTTGCTTACCCCATACCGTCGCCAGTACCCATATCCCCTTCCCTCCCAAGCTGCGCGCCGAGTTGATGGCCTTGCAGCAGCGTGGAGACGACGAAATCCATCGGGAAGCATTCGCCGGCAACCAGCTAGTGCGATGCTACGCCGAATGCATCACGCAACTATTGCGAATGACGGACACGCACCCTGGGCAAGTTAATGCGATTGGTGCGCACGGTCAAACTATCCGTCACCGACCAGAACTCGGCTACACCCGGCAGATCAATAATGGCGCACTGCTCGCGGAGCTAACCGGCATCGACGTCATCACGGATTTTCGCAGTCGCGATATTGCTGCCGGTGGTCAGGGGGCGCCGTTGGTACCCTTGTTTCATCAGCAGATTTTCAGCGCCGAACATCATCAGCGTGTTGTCGCCAATATTGGCGGCATCGGCAATATCAGTGTGCTGTCACCGCAAAAGGGCAGCGCAGCAGCCGTCGGCTTCGATACCGGCCCCGGTAACGTTCTGCTCGATTTGTGGATTCTCCGGCATGCGGGACAGGCGTATGACGCGGGCGGTAGCTGGGCAGCGTCTGGCGTGATTAATCCAGCGCTCTTGCAAAAATTCATGCGTGAACCGTTTTTTTCACTGGTCCCGCCGAAGAGTACCGGGCGCGACCTGTTCAACGCCACATGGTTAGAGCGCATGCTGATCGGCTTTGCCGATCTTGCCCCGGCCGACGTGCAGGCGACGTTAACCGAATTAACGGCCTTGACCTTGGCACAAGCAGTTCGTGAGTACGCCAGCTCTGCTGATACGGTTTATGTGTGTGGCGGCGGCGCCTTCAATATTTTTTTGCTGGACCGTATCGCAGCCGCGCTGTCGCGTGAAGCTGTCGCCATTCCAGTGCTATCGACTGCAGCACTGGGCGTCCCCCCAGACCACGTCGAAGCACTGGCCTTTGCGTGGCTGGCCCAGCGCTTCATGCAGCGTGCTCCGGGAAACAGCCCCGCTGCCACCGGCGCATCGGGTGAGCGAATTTGCGGTGCGCTTTACCCACGCTAACCGGCATAAAAAAAGCGCAGACTGGCGCTGCGCATTTTGGATTCAAAATTACAACGGGCGAGGGGCCCGTGGCAGAAATCAGGCCGAGAACGACGAACCGCAGCCACAGGTTGTGGTGGCGTTTGGGTTCTTGATCACAAACTGCGCGCCTTCCAGATCGTCCTTGTAATCGATTTCTGCACCAACCAGATACTGGTAGCTCATCGAATCGATCAACAACTGCACGCCGTTCTTGACCATCGTGGTGTCATCTTCGTTAGCGATTTCATCGAAGGTAAAGCCGTACTGGAAGCCGGAACAGCCGCCACCTTGAACAAATACACGCAGCTTCAGGTCGGGGTTTCCTTCTTCTTCGATCAGCTGAGCCACTTTGGCAGCAGCGCTGTCGCTGAAAAGAATCGGTGCAGGCATTTCTGTTACGGCATTCATGGCGGGCTCCAGCAAATAGGTCGACTTCAATTATAGACGGTAACGGCGCAACACTGTGAACCCTTACGTGCCGGCACTCGCCAGCTTCGGTTGCGCCAGTTTCAGCATCGGTTCGCCGATCAGATCGTGCGTCAGCTTGCCCGAGACGATCGCACCGCCGTGCATTTCCAGTGCTTTGTAATACACGTCTCCAGTTATGCGGGCTTTCGGCTGCAATTCAAGTAGCTCGCTGGAATACACCGGACCGCGGATTTCACCATTGACGACCAGATGCGCAACCCGCACCTCGCCCTCGATTCTGGCCTGCTCGGAAATCACCAACATGCTGTTTTCGGCCGAATCAGCAATCACATTGCCTTTAACATGTCCGTCGATTCTCAGACCACCCTTGAAATGGACATCTCCGACAATCGACGTTGTCAGACCAATCAGGCTGTCGATCGTACTTTTGGATTTGCGACTGAACATGGCGTTTCCTTTACAAATTGGCCGACGCTTGTGCGCGCATCTGGCCTTTTTCCAGTATCCGGACCTGGAGCGATCGGGCGACGGCACCCTCGGGAATAGTGAGTATGCCCTCAATACGCTGGTAGTGCCGAAACTGTAGTTTAAAAGTCGAGCGGTCGGTGTCGGTGGTTTTCGGATACAGCACGACCATACTTCGTCCAGCCTGGACTGTCGTTAATGCCAATTCGAAGGTGCCGGAAAAATCAGTCTTGCCCCGACCACCCTGCATCAGCAACATACGGTAGCGCAATTGATTCGGGGCAATCGGATCGATTGTCAACCGCCGCACGGCCACGCCCGTCGCACCGGTGTCAGCAGGTAACAGGCTTTCAAAAAATGCGAGGTCTTCTTTCAGCTTGGTATTTTCTGTTTCCAGCCCCTTCATCTGCGTCGCGAGTTGCTGCTTCGCGGCGCGCTCGATGGTCAACTGGCTTTCAGCGGAATTGACTGTGGTCGAAAAACGGTCACGCTCTGCCGTCAATTTTTGCAGTTGTGCCTGCATCGCCGGCGCATCGAACTGAGGCTGACGCTTGATACCGGTAAATTCGCGGCCGAGATCATAGGTCCACAGTGCGACCGCACCACCCAGCCCAATCGCGCCAGCCAAGAGCAACAAGGTCAACGGCCAAGGCCGTTGGGTCTTGACGGTCATGCGCGGTGCCGAAATTGACAGCCGCCGCAACAGCAGTTTGAACTTCAATAGCCCGCCAACATTCTGGGCACCATATACCGACCGATCACGGCATGACCGGGACCTGCGACAAGCCCAGCGACTCGTCCAAACCGAACATGATGTTCATGCATTGCACCCCCTGCCCTGCGGCACCTTTGACCAGATTATCTTGTACCACCAGGATCACCAGCAAATCGCCGCCGCCCGGACGATGTACAGCAATGCGCAACATGTTTGAAGCACGCACCGAACGGGTTTCCGGATGGCTGCCAGCAGGCATCACGTCGACAAATCTCTCGCCCGCATAGCGCTGCTCGAAAAGTGCCTGAAAATCGACATCGCGCGCGTCGGGCAGGATGTGTGCATACAAAGTGGAATGCATGCCGCGAATCATTGGCACCAGATGTGGTACGAAGGTGAGTCCGATTGGCCGCCCGGAGATCGCTTCCAGTGCCTGCACGGTTTCCGGCAAGTGGCGATGTCCCTTGACGCCATAGGCCTTGAAGTTGTCGCTCGCTTCTGCCATCAACATGCTGACTTCCGCTTTGCGCCCTGCACCCGACACGCCGGACTTGCAGTCGGCGATCAAGGTACTTTCATTGACCAGCGGCTTGACACTCTTGAGCAGCGGCGCCAAACCTAACTGCATCGTAGTCGGATAGCAGCCAGGCAGCCCCACTAACCGCGCTGTACGGATCGCAGCGCGATTGATTTCTGCGAGCCCGTACACCGCCTCGGTTAACAGCTCCGGACAGCTATGCGGCATGCCGTACCATTTCTCGAAGGTGGCCGTATCCTGCAATCGGAAGTCGGCGGCCAGATCGATTACCTTGACGCCTGCCGCCAGCAATGCCGGTGCCTGCGCCATCGCAACGCCGTGCGGGGTCGCGAAAAACACCAGGTCGCAGTCAGTCAGACGGGCTTTTTCCGGGGATGAGAATGCCAGGCGCACATGCTCGCGCAGTGACGGGAACATATCGGCGACCGGCATGCCATCTTCCTTGCGCGAGGTGATCACGGCTAATTCCACGCCGGGATGCGCCGCCAGCAAACGCAGCAGTTCAACGCCGGTATAACCGGTCCCACCTACGATGCCTACTTTGATCATTGACTACTCCAACAGATTCTGTGCGCGGCCAGTTTAACAGGATGATGAATCAGTCTGACCTGATAGACCTGCACCTGACGCACTGCCTGGCAAAAAAAAACCGCCGGAAACCCGGCGGCTCTTGTTCGTTCAACCGACGATAAATACAAATTATCGCTTCGAGAACTGCTTCGCGCGACGTGCTTTGCGCAGACCGACTTTTTTACGCTCGACTTCACGCGCATCACGGGTCACGAAACCAGCCTTGGCCAGTTCTGGCTTCAAGGTTGCGTCGTAATCGATCAGGGCGCGGGTGATGCCGTGGCGAACTGCACCAGCTTGGCCGGACTCGCCGCCACCGTTGACGTTGACCATGATGTCGAAAGTAGCGACATTGTTGGTCAATTCGAGTGGCTGACGAATCACCATCAAACCGGTTTCGCGCGAAAAATACTCATTCGCTGGCTTGCCGTTGACGACGATCTGACCGCTGCCGGTTTTAATGAAAACCCGCGCGACTGCACTCTTGCGACGGCCGGTTCCGTAGTTGTAGTTACCGATCATGTCATTTCCTTAGAGTTCGAGTACTTTGGGTTGTTGCGCGGTATGCGGATGCGTGGCTTCCGCATAGACCTTGAGCTTTTTGATCATTGCATAGCCAAGCGGACCTTTAGGCAGCATGCCTTTGACCGCTTTTTCAAGCGCACGACCTGGAAAACGCTGTTGCATTTTCAGGAAGTTGGTCTCGTAGATGCCGCCCGGATAACCGGTGTGGCGATAGTACGTGCGGTCGGTGGCTTTGCTGCCGGTCACGCGCAGTTTGCCTGCATTGACGACAACGATAAAATCGCCGGTATCGACGTGCGGAGTAAATTCGGGTTTGTGCTTGCCGCGCAATCGGAGTGCCACTTCGCTGGCAACACGTCCGAGGACTTTGTCCGTCGCGTCAATCACGAACCATTCACGCTTGACCTCATGGCCTTTGGCGGAAAAAGTTTTCATGATGACTT